>URKL01000114.1 GCA_900548485.1 uncultured Succinatimonas sp. | reverse complement strand
GACTTTAGACGCTCCTCAAATTCTCCTCTATATTTAGCACCCGCAATTAAGGCGCCTAAATCCAAAGACAAAACACGCTTATTACGTAAGCCCTCAGGGACTTCATCCTTGATAATACGTTGAGCTAAACCTTCAACAATAGCTGTCTTACCAACACCAGGTTCACCGATAAGCACTGGATTGTTTTTAGTACGGCGTTGTAAAACCTGCATAGTACGACGAATTTCTTCATCACGACCAATTACAGGATCAAGCTTGCCCTTTTCTGCTCTTTCGGTTAAATCAATACAGTATTTCTTTAAAGCGCCACGAGCATTTTCTGCATTAGCATCATTGACATTTTGTCCTTGACGCATACTTTCCAATGCACTTTTAACCTTATCCTTCTTTAAATTACAGCATTCGAAGATATCTTTTAAGTTTGAATTAGTCTCAAAAACAGCTAAAACAAACATCTCTGAAGAAATAAAGCTATCTCCTGCTTTTTGGGCTAAACCATCACATTGATTTAAAAGACGCGCAGTCTGTGAAGATATTTGCATATCTCCGCCGGCACCTTTAACCTGTGGTAATTTTTCAATTTGTTTGTCAATGAGGATTTTTAAAGCACTAGGATCTGAACCGGCTAAGGTGACTAGCGGTCTAATCGTACCGTCCTCCTGCGCAAGCAAAGCTGACATGACATGCTCAGGTTCGATGAACTGATTGTCGTGACCTACAGCAAGTGATTGCGCATCTGCTAAAGCTTCTTGAAACTTTGCAGTGAATTTGTCTAAACGCATTCATGCCTCCATTTTTTATTCATTTACTGAATTTAAAAATGGGGACATTTTCACAAATTTAAAGAGTTTTTAGCCTTAAAACATGAGAAAAAACTTCATAATCAACTTATTTTTTCACAATGAAAGAGGCCATACGTCCGGTAACTGGATCCCGGCGATAGGAGTAAAATTTTTCACTATTTTTAAAAGTATCTTCGTTGCAGGAAAAAATTTCGTTAACACCTAAAGCTTGTAAATCTAAAGTACATATTTTTACAAGATCGCATAAATATTTATTGTTAGATTTTTTAAAACAGGTCTCTCTCTTATCCGGAAAATTAGCTAAAAACTCAGGTCCAACCTCGTAAGAATTGGGTCCAATACATGGACCTAAAAGGGCTCTTATAGGAGCTTGCGTATAAGAACGCATTATAGATAAAGCATTAGCGACAATCTTCCCCTGTAAGCCACGCCAACCACAATGAACACAAGAGATAACCTGACTGTCAGATGAAAATAGCAATAAAGGCAAACAATCTGCAGTCATCACAGCTAAAGCGATATTAGCCTGATTAGACACCAATCCATCTGCTAATACAGGTTTTGACTGCAATTTATCCACAAATACCACAGAATTTGAATGAGTCTGTTGCATCCAGACAATCTTAGATGCAATAGTTTTTTCTAATAATTTACGGTTATAAGCTACATCTAAAGGAGCATCTGCAACGTGATCTCCTAGATTAAAACTTGCATAATGGCCTTTACTATGACCACTACCTCTTAGGGTATAACCGCTCTCAATATCAGAGGGAATATTACAATTAGACTTTTTAAAACTATAAATCAGGTCCATTGATCTTGAGATCCTCGCGCAAAATCTCTTCAAGCTCTATCATATCTGCAGGAATAGGAGCATCAAACCCCATATATTCCTTAGTTACAGGATGAACAAACTCTATATGAGCTGCATGCAATGCTTGACGACGGAACTTACGTAATTCAGCGGTTAAAGCTTCAGAAGATCCCTTTAAAATACGCAATCTACCACCATAAACAGGATCTCCTAAAAGAGGATGATCGATACTAGCCATATGCACACGAATTTGGTGAGTCCTACCAGTTTCAAGGCGCAATCTCAATAAAGTATGTGCTCTATATTGTTCTTTGACGCGATAATGAGTAATAGCTTCACGTCCCATACCATCAGGAACTACTGCCATTTTTACACGATTATAAGGATCTCTAGCAATATCAGACTCTACCGTACCACCTGAGGAAATCAAACCCCATGCTACAGCCTCATACTCGCGTACTACATCATGTTTTGCAATAGCTCTAACTAAACGCTTTTGTGCTACATTTGTTTTAGCAATTACCATTAAGCCAGATGTATCTTTATCTAAACGATGGACAATACCGGCTCTAGGCAATGTAGAAGTTTGCGGATAATGAAACAGCATTGCATTCATTACAGTTCCATCTTTACATCCTGCACCTGGATGTACCACCACACCTGCAGGTTTATTGATAACTAATAAATCATCGTCCTCATAAATTACATCTAAGGGTAAATCCTGAGGTTTAGCATCTAAACTTTCAGGTTCAGGAGGACAAATTTCTATTATTTGTCCAGAACTAACTTTAAAATTACCCTTCTTTTTTACCTCACCATCGACACTTACTAACCCCTGCTCAATGAAAGTCTGTAAAGTACTACGTGAATTTTCATTATCTAAAGAAGCTATCACGGCGTCTAAACGCTTACCATGAAGCTCATCGCTAACTATATAAGTGATTTTATCTGACATTTTTTAATAAAATTTTAGGTTGAAGATCATGATCAATAAGATACACTATATAATGAAAAAATTATATATAGATAACGGAGTTAAAAACGATGTTCAAATCCGTAATCCCAGTGATTGCTGCCTTAGCCATTGGTGTCATGGGTTGTTCAAGTAACGATGCCCAACGCCAAGATGTTCCTGATATTTCTCAATCAGCCCTTTATAATACAGCTTTAGCAGCTATGGCATCTAATGATTATGGTCAAGCTCGCAAATACTTAGAGGCTTTAGATTCGCGTTATCCCTTTGGCGAACTTACCGATCAAGTGCAATTAGATTTAATCTATGTTTATTATAAAAGTCGTGAAAGTGATTTAACCTCAGCTACAATTAACCGTTATTTAAGATTAAATCCAGGTAGCATGTATACAGACTATGTCATGTATATGCAAGGTTTAAACAATATTCAAAAACATTCTGATATGATTCAGGAATTTTTACGCTTAGATCGTGCTGAAAAAGATCCTACTTATTATTACGATGCTTTCAAAAACTTTAGCGATTTAATTAAGACCTATCCTCAAAGTCCTTATGTCAAAGATGCTCGCCAGAGAATGATCTTTATTAAAGATCAATTAGCTGAACGCGAATGGCATATTGCTCAATATTACAATGAGAGAGGTGCTTGGCTATCTGCAATTAGACATTGCCAAAGTATTCTTTATTCATATAGAGATACACAATATATAGGTGATGCTTTAAAACTTATGGAAGAATGTTATCGTAAATTAGGTTTGAATATGCCTGCTGATAACACAGCAAAAGTTATATCAACATCCGGAATTTAAATCTAAAAATACTGCCTTAGGGCAGTATTTTTTTGGAGAGAATGTGAACTCCTTCATCTACTCACCCCCAAAAGATCCTTTTTTAAATGTTTTATATGAAGACGATGCTTTAATAGTTGTCGACAAACCTTCAGGCTTATTATCCGTACCTGGACGTTTACCTGAGCATCAGGACAGCATTGTCTTAAGAATTCGCAAAACAAATCCTAATGCACAAGCTGTACATCGTTTAGATATGGACACATCTGGAATTATGGTGATCGCTAAAAATCCACAAATAGCAGGAATTTTAGGCAAACAATTTATTGAAAAAACTATAAAAAAAATATATTTAGCTAAGATTTTAGGAAAAATTTTATCAAAAGGTCAGGTAGATGTCCCAATGAGATGTGATCTTGAAAATCGCCCTTTACAAACTGTAGACTTTATTCAAGGTAAAAGTGCTCTTACTCTATATGAAAGATTAGACTTTGATGGGGAGAGTTCACTAGTCAAACTTACACCTCTTACAGGAAGATCGCATCAATTAAGAGTGCACATGGCTTATTTAAAACATCCCATCTTAGGCGATCGTTTTTATGGCAATGAAAAAGCACAAACGCTATCTCAGCGTTTGTGCTTACATGCCTGCTTATTACAGCTAAAACATCCTTTAACTCAACAGCAATTACTATTCACATCTTTGGCTAATTTTGCCAAAGATGTTAATCCTCGCGCTTGGATTTCTTAATTAAATCATAAGCAGCTTGAATATCTTTGGCTTTTTCTTCGTAAACCTTAACTAGTTCAGGAGATAAATTTTGCGACTTTAAACGATCAGGATGATATTTAAGCATTAAGCGTTTATAAGCACGATTTATTTCAGCTAAAGGAGTATCTGCACTAACCCCTAAAACCTCATAAGCATGGTTTAAAGCACTTTGTGAGGAATTTTGTCGATTATATTGTTGATGCTGATTATAGCCAGACTGTTCGTTTCTATAGTCTTGATAGTTATTGCCACTAGAACCTTGACTCTGACGTTCCTGATAAAAATTAGAGAAATACATCTCTGCCATGCGTTGACGAATCAGTCTTTCCATTGCATTGGCATTGATTCCCAACAAGGCTGCAATTTCTATTAAGCGTTGATGTTCAAGATCTTCTAAAGTTCCATCTGAAAGAGCCATCTGTACCTGAATTTCCAAAAGATAGGAAATAAGGCTTAAATTGCCCTGACATAAAACCCTTAAGTTGTCAGTTAATTCACGAACATTAAACTCACTGCTTTTACCATGATTAAAAGCTTCTATAGCCATCTGCTTTGAATTAGCATCTAACTGCATAACTCGCATAAAGCGTTCAGCTGTATCAATATGCTGTTTATTGACACGGCCAGCACCTCTGGCAACATACCCCATAAGAGCAAAAGTATGATGAATAAGATTGCGATTATAATTTGCGTTAGTAGTAAAAGCCTGTTGTGCTGAGGTATCGTTATGCCATCTCGTTTTACGTGGCTTATCAATAAACAAATAACCTAAAACACCACCAATTACTGCAGCTAAAGGTCCTAAAAAAAATAAACCTAACAAAAAACCTATAATTCGTCCTGTCCATGAATTCATAATTACTCCTTAGTTTTAAGATAGGACTCAACCCGGTGTAAACGATCTAATGTACCAACATCAAACCATTGACCTTTAAGCTCTACTCCATAAAGCACCTTAGATTCTTGCCATTTTAAAAATAAAGGTTTTAAAGGCATTCTTTCTATCTTTAAATTACAAAATGCTTGAGGTCTGTAGATGGCTACTCCCGAAAAAGTAAAATCACCACCTTTACAAACAAAACCCTCTTTTAAACTAAAATCTCCCTGAAGATGCTCTGGAGGATTGCTAGTCAAAAACAAAAAAGCTAAAGAATCATCGGGGATGTCTCTTATAAATTGAGAATAATCAGCATCAATAAATATATCCCCATTTATAACTAAAAAAGGCTCATCACCCAAAACATCTTGTGCATTTATAATGCCACCGGCTGTTTCAAGTCCAGGTATTTCCTCTACTTTATGAGTAATATGCATTCCAAAAGCGCTACCATCACCTAAAGAAGAAACAATCATTTCACTTAGATGGGCACTATTGACTACAACCTCAGTAATACCACAGGCCTTAAGCTTCTCTAAATGCCAAAAAATTAAAGGACGTTTCCCAACCTCAATTAAAGGTTTAGGGCATTTGTCCGTCAAAGGTCGTAAACGCTCACCACGTCCAGCCGCTAAAATCATGGCTTTCAAGCTAGATATCCTTAAAATATTTACCTAAAAATTGTGATAAATAAGCTAGGTTAGGATCACATAAAGATTCTTTTTGCGCATAAGCTAAAACTCGAGGCAAATACTGTAAATAAGCAGACTTACCGTCTCGCATATAAAGTCTTCTAAATATACCTAAAACCTTTAAATGGCGCTCTAAACTTATGATACTTAACTGTTGCTTAAACTCAGCTTCACTTAGTTTTTGTAAAAAACCAAGCTGTCTATATCCTAAATAAGCGCGATTTATAATTTTAGCAATAAGATCCTCTTGCAAATTGAGATAACAATCATAAACTAGAGAAGCTAAATCATAGCCTATAGGACCTTTCACCATATCCTGAAAATCAATAATATATAAATTATCTTTATATATCATAAGATTACGACAGTGAAA
>URKL01000113.1 GCA_900548485.1 uncultured Succinatimonas sp. | reverse complement strand
GGTAGCAGTCTTACCAGTACCAATAGCCCAAATCGGCTCATAAGCGATAATAGCATTGTTGAAAGCTTCGATACCGCATAAGTCGATAACAGCCTGAAGTTCAGCCTTACAAACTTCAACAGTCTTACCCTCATCGTATTCTTTCTCAGACTCACCGATACATAATACTGGTACTAAACCATTGTCTTGAGCGGCTTTGAATTTCTGAGCTACGCACTCATTGGACTCATTATGATACTGACGACGCTCGGAGTGACCAACAATGGCATAGGTGCAACCAAATTCTTTTAACATAACCGGAGAGTTCTCACCGGTGAAAGCACCCTGAGTGTGAACGTCACAATCCTCAGAACCCCACTGAAGTCTAGAACCTGCGGCATTGAACTCTACGGTACCAATAAATACAGCAGGAGCACAAACTGCTACATCAACTTTAGTTGCAGCTTGATTGGCAGGAGCTACAAAGGCTTGTACCAATTCGGTAACAGACTGCTTGGTGCCGTTAAGTTTCCAGTTTCCCATGACGACAGGCTTTCTCATAATGTACATCCTCTTTACTATATCTAAAAAAAATTCTGTGTTTTATGTGCTTGTGAAAATTGTGCACATGAACTTGTACTCATTTTACAATATTTCTGAGCATAATGATCAGCTTTTTTGAAAGCGCTTACAATTTTTTTTGATAAATTGTAATTTTAAAAAAAAGGCTTAAAAATCATATTTGAATCTAAAAATAATTATAAAATTAACCATGAATTTTGCTTTATATTGGGGCGGTTTTGATCTGATCTTTTTTCTGTATAGTGTAAATTTCTTTCTTTTTATAAAAATATCAGTGCAACAAACAGTTACTGTTTTTATGACTTTTTTTTAGTGAAAAAAGAGTTAGGATAGGAGAGATTTTTTAAAAATTTTGAACCTGAATTTGATTTTTATTTTAGATAAGCGTAGCTGTTGTCAGATGAGTTTTGTTAATTTAGGTGGTAAAAAAATATTTTTGTGTAATTTTTAATATAAATATACAAGCCTAATGAATTTAGGTTTATAAAATTTGTTATATAACAATATAAGGAAGGGTAGCTAAGCTACCCTTATCATTAACGTTGTGTTTTAATAATTTAGAAAGCTAGCTACTTATATATTAGTGAACGTAGCTTTTCCTTATAGATGTAGGACTTCTGACTGATTATGTTAAATGCGACCGTATTTAGCTAAACCTTCTTTTAAAGAACCGGAGGCAATAATGAGTTTTGCTTGTTCTAGTTCTCTTTGATCAATTGATTGGGCTTCTTTAAGAACTGGCTCAACAAAAGCTTTTGGCACGCAAACAACTCCATCAACATCACCAACGATGAGATCATCTGGATATACAATTACATCACCAAACTTTACTGGTACATTAGCATTAACTGTTTTAAATCTGCCAAGAGTGGTTCCTGGCGAAACTGTTTTTGCATATACAGGGAAATCATAATCGCGTCTGATTTCACAGGTATCACGCATACCACCGTTTAATACAGCACCTTCAAGTTTATTAGCTACAGCTCCAGCGGTCATAAGACCTCCCCAAACAGCAACATCTTGAAGGGAGGCATCACCTGAAATGACAATGACACTTCCTGCCTCACATGAATCGATAAGATCTAATGCGTGTTGAGGAGGTACTTTTTCTAAGCAAATTTGCTCTTCAATGGTAACTGCTGGGCCAACAATTTTCTTTTCATTAACACGATTTTTGATCTCAAAAGGCAAGAAGGTTGTTTTGCCAATTACTAAATCACAAGCGTCAGCAATAGAAGCTGTTGAAAAAATAGATCTATAGCCTTCTATAATTTCTTTTGAATACATAATATTCTCCTTAAGTTTTATTGATTGACCCAATGCATAGGATCTTGATTTAAAAATACGCGTTTAATTTCTAAAGCTGCTTTTTTCTGTAATTCGATTACAGACTCTGCTGTATACCAGGCCGTGTGATCTGTAGTAATTACATTTGAAAGAGTTAATAATTTATTGTCTTTAGCAATTGGCTCTTGATTAAAAACATCTAAACCAGCAGCATAAATTTTATTTTCAACTAAGGCTTGATAAAGGTCGTTTTCATTTACTAAACCACCTCTACTTGTGTTGACTAAAACCACATTTTCTTTCATAAGAGATAATGTGTTTTCATTAATAATCTCTTTTGTAGACGGAAGTAACGGTGCATGTAAGGAAATGAAATCAGCTGTTTTACAAAGTTCTTCTAAAGAAACTTGTGTAACTCCAAGTTTGTTGCCAATTTCTTCATTAAACATAGGATCAAAAGCAATAATTTTTGAAAAACCAATTCCTGAGGCTTTTTTTATAAAACATTGAGATATACGACCAAAGCCAATTACACCTAGAATTTTTCCACTAAGTCTTGGCATTACTTCTTTTTGACCAACGCCCCATATACCATTATGAACATCGTTATTACGAGAAGGGATTCTTCTGGAAGTAGCAAGTAATAAAGCTAAAGCATGCTCGGCGACATCTTCAGAGCCGTAATCAGGAACATTAGCAACTTTGATGGATTTTGTTTTTGCATAATCAAGATCAATGTTATCTACACCAACACCATATCTAACAATGATCTGGCAATTTAATGCAGCATCGATAATTTCTTTATCAACTTTAGCTTCTCTAACTAAAATCGCATCGGCATCTTTTACTTCATTTAAAATTTCACTTTTTACTGTACCAAGTTTTACTACGGATATAGAGGGATCAAATTCTTTTAAAACCTCTAATTCAGAGCTGTACTCAAGGTAACCAGGTTCAATTACAACAATCTTTTTCATGATTTCCTCACGTTGTGTAAAAGCAGATATTTTTTTAGTTTTTACATGTTTTTGTAACATGTTAGATTTGCTTTTAAATTTAAATTCTAAAATTTTAGTTTTCAATTTTATTTTTATAAAAATGTGACAAGAATCAATATTTGATTGCAAAAATTAATAAAAAAAGCCATTTTTTGATCTTGATCAGATCTTATTTTGTGTTTTTACTTTAATTTTATATTAAAACTGACCTGTTAGTTAATTAAATAATACCTAAACAAACCTGTTAGTTTTACTAATAATCGCAATCAAACAAAGGAAGTAATTATGAAAAAAACTAAATCTCTTTTTGCTTTAAGCGCTACTTTTTTAGCGGTAATGTCTTGTTCTTCAATGGCACAAGCTGAAACAGTTATAAAGGTTGGACATGGTGCAGCTGAGACTTATCACATGCATAAAGCTTGGGTAAAGTTTCAAGAAATCTTAAAGAAAGAATCTAATGGAGAGCTGGTTGTAGAGATTTATCCTAATGGTCAAGTTGGTGGTGATAGAGAGTTAACCGAAGCTGTTCAACAGGGTATTGTGGATATGACAGCCCCTGTAGTTGAGGTTATGGATGGTTGGGATCCTGCTTTTTCTCTACCGGGATTGCCTTATATGTTTAAAGGAAGAGCTGATGCCTTAAATGCTTTATATGGTCCATTTGGTGATGCTCTATTAAAACGTGTAGAAACTTTCGGAATTGTTGGTTTGGGATATATGGAAAATGGAATAAGACATATTACTTCTAATAAATGTCCTATTGAAAAACCTACAGATCTCTCAGGAGTAAAGATGAGAACAATGCAGGTTGAAGCTCATATGGCTGCATTTAGTCTTATGGGGGCAAACCCAACTCCTATGTCATTTAATGAAGTTTATTCTGCCTTACAACAAGGAGTTGTTGATGCAGAAGATAATCCTTTAGGTCACATCTATTCTTCAAGATTCTATGAAGTACAAAAGTGTTTAACACTTTCAGGTCACGTCTATTCAACTCATATGGTTTTAGCTAACCCAGATTTCTTCTATGGACTATCTGCAGAAAATCAGGACTTGGTGAAATCTGCTTTAAAACGAGCTATTGATTATCAGCAGGAAGTTATTAAGAGTGAGGAAGAATCACAAATTAAAGCTATTGAAGATTATGGTGTAACAGTAACTAGATTAAACGATAGTCAAGTTAAAGCTTTCCAAGATATAACAGCTCCTGTACGTGAAGAGTATCTTAAAAAGGCAGATCCTGATTTAGTTAAACTCATTGAAAAATAAATAGTTACAAAAAAAACAGGAGGAGAACTCCTCCTGTTTTTTTTAAGATATTGTTGTAGGTAAACAATGAATATTTTGAAAAAGCTTAATGAAAGATTTGAAGAAGCTATTTTAGTGTTTCTTCTGGCAAATATTACAATATGGGTTTTTGTCCAAGTAATTATGCGTTATGTGTTTCACAATAGCCTTACTTGGTCAGAGGAATTTGTTAGATGGTGTTTTATTTGGTTTATCTGGGTTGGTGTAAGTTACGGATTTAGAGTTAGAAAGCACATTTCAATTACAGTTTTTGTCGATAAATTATCTGGTAAATATAAAAAAATTGCTGAACTTTTAGTAAATTTCATTGTTCTGTGGTGCATGCTAAATCTTTTTTATTTTGGCTATGAACAAATATCAAATCCGATTATATCTAGGCAATCCTCTATTGTTTTGAAATGGCCTCTTTTTGGAAGCAATGTAAGTATGCTCTGGTTATATGCGTCATTACCTTTCGGTGCTTTTTTTAGTTCTTTTAGACTTATTCAAAATATTATTGTTGATATAGCAACCCTAAGAAAATAAAAGGAAAAATCATGGTATCTTTATCATTATTTGGTGTTTTTTGTATTCTTGTAATACTTGGTGCACCTGTGGCAATTTGTTTGGGTGTTGCTTCATTAGTAACTCTTCTCTATATACCAAATACCCCAAATATATCTCTTTTAGCAAAGAGTGCTGTAACTGCAGGCGACTCTTTTCCTTTAGTAGCAATTCCTTTGTTTGTCCTTGCAGGTGAAATTATGCAACGCGGAGGATTGTCATCAAAAATTGTAAGTGCAGCTTATACCTTAGTAGGAAAATTTAAAGCAGGACTTGCTTATGTAAATGTTTTAGCGAGCATGTTTTTTGCTGCTATTTCCGGAAGTTCACCGGCAACAGTTGCTGCAATTGGATCTAATATGATCCCTGAAATGGAAAAAGCTGGATATAAAAAGGATTTCTCTGCGGCTTTAACTGCAGCTTCAGGAATTACTGGAGTTATGATTCCACCATCTATTCCTTTTATTATTTATGGCGTATCAGCAAATCTTTCTATAGGTGAATTGTTTTTAGCTGGAATTATTCCGGGAGTACTTTTTGGTATTGGATATATGATCGTTTCTAGAATAATTATCAATAAAGTTACTATTGAAAATTATGTATCAAATATTCCAGGTCAAGTAGTAACCGAGAGTAAGACTATTTCAGAGAAAAAATCTTTAAGGAATCATTCTATTTGGGCTTTAATTGTACCTGTCATTATTTTAGGCGGTATTTATCTTGGGGTATTTACCCCAACTGAAGCTGCAGGCGTTGCTGTAGTTTATGCTTTATTTGTAAGTATGTTTATTTACAATAACTTAAAATTTAAAGAGCTTTGGGATGTGTTTGTAAATACTGGTTTGACCTCAGCAACTGTACTTGTAATGGTTGTTATGGCTTCAGCTTTTGGAAGACTTTTGACATTAGAGAGAGTTCCTGTAGAAGTTGCTAATTTTATTACCTCGCTATCTTCAAATCCTATTATTGTAATTTTCCTTATCAACATTATGCTCTTGATTGTTGGTATGTTTATGGAAACAATTGCTTCGATTATTATCTTAACTCCAATATTATTACCTGTAGCAACAGCTGTTGGTATTGATCCAATTCACTTTGGTGTAATTTTGGTAGTTAATTTAGCCATTGGTTTTTGTACTCCACCATTAGGTGCTAATTTATTTATCGCTACAGGCGTTGCTAATGTTTCTCTTGAGAAATTAATTAAACAAATTATTCCATTTTTAATTTCAATGTTTGTTATGTTGTTTATTGTTACATATGTGCCTTCATTGTCATTATTTTTGCCGTCTTTAATGGAATAAAATAGCTATTTTCTAAATCTATATATTTTTTAGGTTTAGTTTATCAAATTTTGGGCACACAAAACCTCGTACTTCAGTGCGAGGATGTAGTGTG
>URKL01000112.1 GCA_900548485.1 uncultured Succinatimonas sp. | reverse complement strand
TAAAATTTTTAAAAATTAAGATCTTTAAATAAGGTGTTTGAACTGATTCTCAAATTTAAAGTATTTTCAAATTTTTATTTAAAAATAATATATTTATATTGCCTGTTATCGCAGAAGATTATAAAATAAAGGCATGGTATGGAACATACCAACAAGTTAACCCTGGAGTGAAATCCAGCTGTTTGAACTCTGAGCCGATAATATAAGACTTCGGTGTCTACAGGTAATGGTGAGCATACTTATTTTAAATAAGGAGCCTAAGTTGCCCTTTGATGCCATTTTGAACGTACTGGTTCAAGAAGTCATAAACGGCAGATTCACTTTCGGGGCTTGACTTCTTCATCTCTTATCTTCTTTTATTAAATCTTTTTTTAGTTTTCAAAGCAAAGTCTTAGGGCTTTTGTTATTAGATAATTGCTGTCTGAAATAGGTGCAAATTGCACTAAATTTCCTCTCAGTTTAAACTCTATTTTTTACCAAATTACAAGTTTCTAGTCCTAATTTTTCTTTTATCAAAAAAAGGCCGATCAAATGATCAGCCCAGATATTAGTTGTCGATAGAGATGATTATTAGCTAAATTTTTTCTTAATGTTTACGAATAATCTTTCAATAGAATATGCTGTGATAAATACAAGTAAAATTGCAAATCCTGCAGTTCCGTAATCATAGCCATGTAAACTATTAGCAATTACAAAACCTACGCCACCAGCACCAACCATACCTAAAATTGCGCATTCTGAAAAATTGATTTCAAGTCGCATTCCGCACCATGCCACTATCTGTGAAAAGGCAGCTGGTAATACAGCATTAAAAAATACATTTATTTTTGATGTGCCAGTAGTTTCAAGAGCCTCTAAAGTTTCATCAGGAATGCTTTCAAAACTTTGAGCAAATGATTTGGTAAAAAAGGCTGTGGTATGTATACAAAGTCCAGCAACACCAGCCTCAGGCCCCATTCCAAAGCAAACTAACATTAAAAGCACCCATATTGGTGTCGGTACAGCTCTTAAAAATGAAAAGAATGCTTGAGTAAAGATTGATAATGCGTTTATTTTAAACACGTTTCTAGCTGCTAACATTCCAAAGATCACTCCTAGTACTAGGCTGTATAGTAATGATAAAACAGCAATACAAATTGTATCTAGTAGAGCCTCTAGTATTAATTGTGTTTCATTAAAGTTAAAATGACCTAAATTCCAAAAAACTGTTGCAATGTCAGGCATTCTTGAGACTGTTTTTGACCAGTCAACATCAAGATAGCAAAAACTTAAAATAGCTAATGTAAGTGCACTCCACAGAAATATTGAAATTGATTTATTTCTTTGTTTACATTTAATCGGGATCTTTTTTTGATTATTTTGAAAAGCTCTTGGACTTTCGTTGTAGCAAGCTAATTCTGTCATTTTAAAATCTCTTTGCGTAATTTGTTGGTTAACTGGTCTACTAAAATTACCATCAATGCGATAACAAGAATAATGCTAAAGGCGATATTGTATTGAAAGGTTTTTATGTATGAAAATAGAACCAAACCTACACCTCCACCGCCAACCATTCCAACTATAGTTGATGCTCTGATATTTACTTCAATGCAGTATAAGTACCATGATATAAAGCCAGATAAACATGATGGCAATATTGCGTGATAAACTCTTTGAGGAAAAGTTGCTCCTACGGTTTCTAAGCTCTCAACACAATCATTTGATACATCTTCCATAGTCTCAACAAAGGCTCTGGTCATAAAGGCAAAGCTTGTAATTGTAAGCGCTATGAAACTTACACCCGTACCAATTCCTAAAGAAGAGAACAAGATAAAAGCCCATACTAATGCAGGAATATTTCTTAAAAAAGTTGCAAATCCACGAACAAATTTTGCAACCTTGGGATAAGGTGAAATTCTTTCACTGCCAAATAATCCAACTAAAAAAGCAAATATAGCTGCAAGTGTTGTTGAAGACATGGCAATAGCTAATGTAACTAACACACTTTCTAAAATATCAGGAATTTTTGAGGCCTTGGGCAACTTAGGTGGAAAGAAATCCTCACTTATAAATTTATAAATTGAATCAAAGTGTTTTACTAATGTAATTCCATTAAAATTAGTTACATAAGTTGATATTGAGAATAAGATTACAATCGCAATTAAAAAGAATGTATAAATCTTTTTTAAATCTTTTGATATGACAGGTATTCTAGACATTTTTGGTACGACCTATCATTAGATTTTCGCTTTTAGTGCCATAGATAGTTTCAATGGCACTGTCATTTAAATTATCAGGGATATCATTAAATACAATATTTCCTTTAGATAAGCCGATGATGCGATTAGAGTAGTTAATAGCAACATCTAATTGATGAAGGTTAACAATGCACGCAATATTGCGTTTTGCAGTCATGTCCTTTAGCAGATCCATAATGGTTTTGGCACTAGAAGGATCAAGCGATGCTATTGGTTCATCGCATAAAAGAATATCTGGTTTTTGCATAATAGCTCTTGCAATACCCACTCTTTGTTTTTGTCCTCCAGATAAATCAGAAGCTCTGTTGTAAGCAAATTTAGACAGGCCTAGCTCTTCTAAAATTTGTAAAGCCTCAACTTTATCTGACTCTTTGTACATTCCTAAAAGACCTTTAAAGCCGTTCATATATCCTAATCTGCCATGCAAAACATTTTGTAAAACAGATAGGGAATACACAAGATTGTAGTTTTGGAAGATCATTCCAATTTGACGTCTTGCATTACGCAGACTTTTTCCGCGTAAAGAAGAGATCTTTGCATCTTTTAAAAATATTTTTCCATCTGTAATAGGAATTAACTTATTGATAGAGCGAAGTAAGGTTGATTTACCAGAGCCCGATGGTCCTATGATGGAAATAAACTCGCCTTCTTTTACCTCAAATGTGACATCATTAAGAGCATGTACGCCATTTGAGTATGATTTTGACACGTGGTCAAATTTTAAAACAGTTTTCATATAACTTACATGTTCCGAATTCATTAAAGTTCGTTTATGATTTTATTTAATTCAATAATCTTTTCATAATCAGCCATAGAGGCTTCAACAAAACGACTTTTTGGTAATTTGATGACATTAGAGAAATAATCTTCGTTGTCATACTTAACTAAGAAGTCTTGAAGTTTCTTTTTGTTCTCTTCGGATACTTGTTCTGCTACAACGACACATTCAGCAGGAATTGGTGCAGACTCGTAGACAATTTTTACGCTGTCTTTTGATGCATTACCATGTTCAATTTCTGATGCTAAAATCTGATCGGAAATAGGTGCAATATCAACATCGCCTTTTATTACAGCTTGAAGTCCGGCCTGATGAGAGCCAGAGAAACTTACTGCTTCAAAGAATTTTTTATTAGTGTGCAAAGCATCAGAGGTTAGTTTTAGATCAGCTAATTGATTGATGATTTCTGCTGTAGGAACGAGGTTTCCTGAGGTTGAACCAGGATCAACAAAGGCTATGGTTTTACCTGCAAAATCAGCTAAAGAGTTGATGGCATGGTTATCACTTTGGGTAATAAATACAGAATGGTAAATTGCGTTTTCTTTAATACCATTTGCTGCCTTCATAGCGATAGGCTCAATCTTTGTTCTTGATCGACCTAAAGCTAAAGCCTGTGATCCCATATAAGCCATTTCTGCTTTGCCTGTTCTTAAAGACTCAACAATAGCGTTATAATCAGTGGATTGAATTTCTTCAACTTTACAACCTAAATATTTTTCAAGATCTTTAGCTAAGCCTTTTCTTGCATCTGCACTAGCTGGTGTTGATTCATTTGGGGCATAGGCAATTGTAAATACGCCATCATCGCCACCGATGTTTGTTGATGCAACCTGAGTTTTCTCGTCACCACAAGCTGTTAATAAGGCTGTTCCTAATAATAGAGCAATTGTTGATTTTTTTAATGTATGTAAAGATTTCATTTTTTGGTCCTTTTGTTGTTTGTGAACTTAAAATATAGCTTTTAAAATTTCCTTGAGATTTTCATTTGTAAGTTCACATGGATTGTTATCTGCGCGACCTTTGGTGATACACAAAGGTACAAGTTTTTCTATGTCTGTTTCTTTTGCTCCCCACAACGAAAGTTTGTTTTTGATATTTGCTTTAGTCATGATGTCTTTTATAAATTCTTTTAATTCATCAGGGCTATTTACACCTAGGGCATCTAAAAGATTTTTACTGTCGTCTATATAATTAAAATTAAGTTTAAATACTTCTCCTAGAAGCATACTTACAGCTACACCATGAGGAATGTTGTAATGCATTGTTAATGGATATGAAATAGAATGGCAGGCTGTAGTTTTGGTATTACTAAAAGCAAGTCCGGCAAGCATGCTTCCTTTTGCCATTGCTTCATGAGCAGTATTTTTTCCATCTAATAAATCATTTAAATTATTTTTAATGATTTTAATCGCAGCAATAGCATGAGCTCTTGAAACAACATTTGTAGCTTTAGCCCAATACGCTTCTATGGCATGAGCTAGCGCATCTAGTGCCGATGAAACCCCAAGAGACACAGGAATATTTTTAGTAAGGCTTGGATCAACTAAAGCAAATTTTGCATAATTGTCTTTGCTTTCTACAGAGCGTTTTGCTTCTTGGTTAGGATCCCAAATGGTTGCCCAACAGGTAACTTCACTACCAGTTCCGGCTGTTGTGGGAATTCCAATCCAGGGAGTTTTGGAATTTGCAAAACTTTTGTTAATGATGATGTCTCTTAACTCATCAACATTTTTGATTTCCAATCCTTTTAATGTGCAAAGAGACTTTGTCACATCAAGAATTGAACCGCCACCTACACCGATGATTAAATCTGCATTAAAGTTTTTTGTTTTTAGATAAGTATCAAATAAATCATCAATTGTAGGATTTGAAAAAGTTAAAGTTAATGCTTTAAGGTTTACCCCTTTTTCTCTTAAGATTTGATTAAAAATATCTAATTGCAGTACGGAGTCTGACCAAACTAAGGTTAAGATATTTTGGGCATTAGTGCCTTTTATTAGTCCTAAAAGTTCATCAATGCAGTTAAACCCTTCGATACAATGAACTGGATTATAATAATTGTTCATAAAAAACCTCTTATTGGATATTTTGGGCATTGATGCTATCAATTAGAGGAAGTAAATCTGTGATGCTGTCGATTACATAGTCGGCACCTGCAGCGAAATATTTTTGTCTAGCTTCTTCTTTCTTTTGTTTTAAAGTTGTTTCATCAAGATGGTCATATTCTTCTTTTGAAAGACCTAAAAGATTTGATCCTTGCAAAATACCTACAGAATAGGCGCCTGCATTTTTGCCCTCAAGAATATCAACGATAGTGTCACCAACTTTTACAACCTTGTTAGCAGGATAAACATTCATTTGTCTCATGCATTCAAAAAGCATGAAAGGTGTTGGACGACTTGCTCCAGTTACATCTGGGGTAACAATACAATCAGGCTTGTATCCCAAGTCATTTGCTCTCTTAACCACTTTTTCCATCATTTGACTGGTGTAGCCTGTGGTTGAGCCAATCTTGATACCTTTATTTTTTAAGCTTTCAACTGTGTTAACTACACCATCGATTGGGGTGCTATATTCGGCGACAACTTTAAAAAGAGTTTCTTCAAATTCAAGATAAAGTTCATTAACGTCATTTTCGTTGAAGTCTCTTCCATTTAATTTCTTAAATTGTTCTGAAGCCTCAGGTAATTGAAGTAATGTTCTAATATGGCTTTTCTTTTCCATTCCCATGGGCGCATTGATTTGTTCATTAGTTAAGTTAATGCCATGAGCTTTGAAAACTTTATTAAAAACATGATTTGGAGCACTTGAGCCATAGTCAACGGTAGTGCCTGCCCAATCGAAGACAACTAATTGAATATTGTTTGAAGTCATAATCAATCCCTTACTGTATACTGTTATTTGCTGTATTTATTTTGTATAAGTGTATTAAAACAGAAAATAACAGCATATGCATCATGCTACAGTAAAGATATTGTTAAAATAGAGTAAAATGGTTTAATATATTGATTATTAAAGAAATATTGCGAAATATACTTATTAGCGATCAAATTGCCTTAGATATTGATTACTGTTTATAAAAGAGGTAACAAATTTACTATGAATCTTTAAAAAATATTGAAAATACAAAGTATTGTTTAAATCTTCCACCATAGTTCAACGGAAAATATGATTTATACAAATTCACGCTTTGCACC
>URKL01000111.1 GCA_900548485.1 uncultured Succinatimonas sp. | reverse complement strand
TGGTATAAGGGATGATGCTGTCACACCAAAGCTGAATAAGATAATCAAAATTTTCTTTTTTAAAGCCTAAACTTAATAAAGTTTCTAAAGCGGGGGTCGCAGCAAAGCGATACAAACTATCAACAGTTTCTTGATGGCCTTTTTTTTCTTGCTCTAATAAATTATATAAAGCTTTAGTATTAGCAAAAAGACTGTCGTAAATAGTTCCATCTAAATCAAATAAGATATGCTTATATCTGATATTTAGCATGATGGCTCTCCCCTTATAATCACATCTAAAACCTCAATGATGGAGTTTTTTACTTTAAACATTACATCATGGTTATAGAGCAAAGCATAGTAAATCTTCTCATCATTGTCATCTTTATAAGCAGGTCTGGGATCCTGAGCTAAAGTCTCTTTTATTGCTAAAAATCTCCTCTCACCTAAAGGTTGAAGCTTTTCTAAAGCTAAATCAGAAAATTTCACTTCAAATTGCGGTGGTATTTGCGAGGCAAAACCACCTTTTGCATCGACAATGGCATCTACAAATGGGATATAAGGTTTAATATCAATAATAGGTGTTCCATCTACTAAATCAGCACCGGCAACGACAATTGAGACTTCCCCTAGATGTTCTCTAATTTCCACTATTTTTACTGTGGATAAACCAATACTTGATGGCCTAAAAGGAGAACGACTTGCAAACACACCACAAGTTGTATTACCACCTAAACGAGGAGGCCTTACTGTGGCATGAAATTTTTCATAAGGAGCTTTATCAAAAACAAATAGGATATGTATATGGCTAAAACCTTCTAAACCACCAAAGGCCTCAGACACACTATATGGTTTAAAAAACTCAATCACCCCTAAAGCATGCGGCGCCAATCCAGGCTGTCTAGGTACAGCAAATTTTTGACCATAAGGGGTGCGGATCCTGCCAATTGGAGTAATAATTATTTTTTGATTATTGCTCATCAACACTTAAAGCATCACCATAGCAGGTTATAGAAACCTTACAAGCAGGAGAGTTTTCTATACGCACACATTTGCCAAAACGAATAGCATTAGCTCCAGCGTCTACAGCCTTAATTCTAGCCTCAGTGCGAGCATCAGCTTCAGTAGCAATATAATCACGATCATTAAGCTGACAAGCCATACCCTTAACCTGGGAAATAACTTTATAAGGACGATTATCTAGTGCCGCATCGGATTCAATAACCTCAACTGCTGACGGCTTATAATATTCTTTTATATTGCTTGGATCTAAATTAGTATGAAAAGATACCCCAGAGCAAGCACTCAAAAAAATAGAGGCTAAGAGCAAAAAGCAAAATTTCATGAAATAAATTCCTAAAAAAGGCAGACCTCAGTCTGCCTCATATAATAATTAAGCACCAAAGTGAGCTATGGCTCGCTCAATTCGAGCTATAGCGCGTTCTTTTCCGGCTAAAATCATGGTATCGCCGATACCAGGAGACATAGCCGTACCTGTAATTGCTACACGTAAAGGTTGGCCAACCTTACCCATACCTACCTCATGACGCTTGGCTAGATTTTCTAAAGCTTCATCAATAAGCTTAGCATCCCAATTATCTAAGGCCTTTAAAGTATCGCGAGCATCCTTTAAGATCTCAACAGAACCATCTTTGATCCATTTCTTTACAGCAGCAGGATCATAATCCTCAAAGTCCTTGTAATAGCACATAGCCTTTTGCGCCATTTCCTTTAAGGTATGAGTACGCTCAGCATAGTTCTTAACTACTAAATTAAGATCCGGTCCTGAACTTAAATCCTCTAAACCTTGGCGCTTTAAATGCCACTCTAATTCAGAAGCAACTATCTCTGCAGGCAAGGTCTTCATATAATGAGCATTTAACCAATCAAGCTTCTTAGTATTGAAACCTGAGGCACTCTTGGTAATTGCATCTAATGAAAATAAAGAAATCATCTCTTCAACTGAGAAAATTTCCTGATCACCATGGCTCCAGCCTAAACGTACTAAATAGTTAACTAAAGCCTCGGGTAAATAACCATCCTCACGATACTGCATTACAGAAACAGCACCATGACGCTTAGATAATTTAGCGCCATCATCGCCTAAAATCATAGCCAAATGGCAAAATACCGGAACAGGAGCTCCTAAAGCCTTATAAAGGTTGATTTGGCGAGGAGTATTGTTGACATGATCATCTCCTCGAATAACATGGGTAATTCCCATATCCCAATCATCAACAACTACACAGAAATTATAAGTTGGGGTTCCATCAGAGCGTTGGATAATAAAGTCATCTAATTCCTGATTTTTAAACTCAACATGGCCTTTAACCATATCATCAAAGGCAACTACACCATCATCAGGATTTCTAAAACGAATAACATAACTCTCGCTTGGATCATGCTCAGTTTTATCATCACGGCAATGACCGTCATAACGAGGCTTTTGACCATTTTTCATCTGGTCTTCACGCATCTTTTCAAGACGCTCTTTACTGCAATAGCATTTATAGGCTTTACCTTCAGCTAAAAGCTTATCAATAACCTCACGATAACGATCAAAACGTTTGGTCTGATAATAAGGGCCTTCATCCCAATTGAGATTAAGCCATTTCATAGAATCAATAATGGCATCAATTGCAGGCTGAGTAGATCTTTCGCGATCAGTATCTTCGATACGTAATACGAATTGACCATTACAATGACGAGCATAAAGCCATGAGAATAAAGCGGTACGAGCACCACCTACGTGTAAAAAGCCGGTAGGTGACGGAGCAAATCTGGTTTTGACTAACATGTTTCACCCTAAAAAAAGATTTGTGGTATTTTAACACATACACACGCGACAAACTAAAACTCTTATTCTTGATAAGCATTCACATAAAAAAAGTTTGGTTATAATAAAGATACTACTACCATATCTTTCCACAGTATTACACTGAAGGAACTATCTTGAACAACGCTAACTTATCTGAGATGCAAAACCTATCATTAAAAGGAACACCTGCAAACCGTGGTATTGCCTTTGGTCATATCAGTTTTCTGCAACGTTTCTCTAGCATCCACACAAAACATACGATCATAGATGTAGAAGCTGAGTGCAACCGCTTTGAAAAGGCTCGTCTACATGCAATTTCTCAACTAGGTGCACTTTATGACGTTTCTTTGGAAAAGCTTGGTGAACAAAATGCCGTTCTTTTCCAGATTCATCAAATGATGCTAGATGATCCAGATTATGTCGAAGCTATCAATAATGTCATAAAAAATGAACAGGCTAACGCAGAATATGCTGTAGATATTGTTGCTCGTCGTTTTGAACAACAATTTAGAGCTATGGATAACGACTATATGCAAGGTAGAGCAACAGACGTTATCGATGTCTCACGGCGTGTCAATGAAATTTTAATGATGCACGCAGGCAAGCTAAAAAACAATGGCATAAAATATCGCGACAATGGTCAGACTATATTAGCTACTGATGATTTAGCACCTTCTGAAACTGTACAGCTTGATCAAGGTAAAGTTACCGCTATTATCACCTCCGCTGGTTCTACTCGTTCCCATACAGTAATTTTTGCTAGAACCATGGGCATTCCAACTGTAGTCTGCATTGGTGATGATTTAAAAGAAAGTCTTGAAGGCAAATTCGCTATTGTCGATGGTGCATCAGGCCTTATTATTATAAATCCTGATGAAAAGACTATAGAAAAATATGTCTCTTTAAAACGTACCGTCGATGCCCAACAGGCTCATTTAGAACAATTTAGAGGCAAAAAAACAGTAACACGCCAAGGTCGTCAAATTTGTCTCTATGCTAATGCAGGATCTTTAGCTGATCTTGATTTAGTAAAATCCTCAGATGCTGAAGGCATTGGTTTATTCCGCAGTGAATATATCTTCCTCCAAGCTCACGATTACCCGACAGAGGATGAGCAATTTGAAGTTTATAAAGAACTGCTCTCGCAAATGGATGGGAAAAGAGTGATTATCCGAACACTAGATATCGGAGCAGATAAAACTTGTGAATATTTCATGCTAAAACATGAAGAAAATCCGGCTATGGGTTTGAGAGCTATTCGTTTATGCCTTTCTAATAAGGTTTTATTTAAAACACAATTACGTGCTCTCTTACGCGCTTCAATGTATGGACGTCTTGCAATCATGGTGCCAATGATTACAACGGTTGAGGAAGTTCAGGAGTGTCTTAAAATTTTATCTGAGGTCAAAAAAGATCTTAGTGCCCAAGGGACTCCTTTTAAGGACGATATTGAATTTGGCATTATGATAGAGACTCCTGCTGCGGCTCTAATTAGTGATGAGCTTGCTGTTTTAGTTGATTTCTTTAGTATTGGTACTAATGATCTAACCCAATTTACATTAGCAGCAGATAGACAAAATTCTAATATTGCTAAATATTTAGACCCTTTCCATCATGCTGTTTTAAGACTTATAGAAACAACAATAAACAATGGACATGCTGCGGGAATTTGGGTGGGTATTTGTGGAGAAGGGGCCTCTAATGATAAGTTCTTAGCTAAACTTATCCAGTTAGGCATTGATGAAATTTCTGTTGTTCCGCCTAATGTTTTAAGACTTAGAGCCAGGATTGCCACTTTAGGATAAAAGGATTTAAAAATGATTCAATGTATTGTTATTGCTGATGAAATTACAGGTGGCAGCGCTGTTGGAGCCATGCTTGAAAAAAATGGCTCAAGCGTCTTATCTTTAATGAATGCCCGAGGACTTAAAGATCCTATAATTAATAATTATGACTGCTTAGTATATGCCACTAACTCCAGACATTTAAGTCCGCAACAAAGCTACCAAATAGTATTTTACGCCTCGCGTCTGCTCAAAAAAACTGAGGTAAAACTTTACGCTAAACGTATTGATCCTGCCATGCGAGGCAATACTTGCGCCGAAACAGAAGCTTTACTTGATGCTCTAGGCGATAACGATCGTGTAGCTATTGTTGTTCCAGCCTTTCCTGCTTTAAAGCGCACGAATGTAGGTGGCTATATCTTAGTTGACGGAAAACCTTTGCAAAAATCCTTAGAGGGGTTAGAGGATTTACAACCAGCTCATAGCGGACGTGTAGCTGATCTATTTACAGAAAAATTTCGCTACCATGCTGAAGCTTTGCATTTAAAAGAATTCTTAAAAGGTACCCATCATCTAGCCAAAACCATTAAAGAACTCGCCGATAATGGCACCCGAGCGATCGTTATGGATTGTACCTCACAAGAAGAAATCAATATGATTGCTGATGCTGTAGTTTTATCTGGCATTAAATTTTTAGCTGTTGATCCTGGTCCTTTTACTGCAACCTTAGCCCGTAAAGTAATGCATAGACCAAATATGCCTTTACTTAATAATAGTCGTTCGCCTAAGATTTTTGGTATTGTTGGTGGCAACAATCCTTTAATTTCAGCACAGGTAGAAATGCTACGCTTAGAAGAAAAAGTTCTTCTTGTAACTGTGCATAATCTAGAACTTTTAAAAGAAGATCATCATCGCTCAGAGGAAATCAATCGTGTAGTAGCTGAGATTGTAAGTCGTTTTGATCGCTATACTACAGCCTTTGCTGTATCAGATAATATGCTTGCAAGTACAGAGCTAAATCAAGAATATCAAGAAACCTTACTTAAGACTAATCGTACAGCTAATGAAGCTTTAGATATTATTGCCACAGCTTATGGAGAAATAACCCATAAAGTTTTACAAAAACGCCCTGAAATTCAAGCTTTCTATACTACCGGAGCTGAGTTTACTGTAGCTGTCTGTCGTGAACTTAAATCTATGGGTATTCACATTTTAGGCCAGGTTTTACCTTTAACCTGTTACGGTGAAATGATAGACGGTGAATATCAAGGATTGAAGTGTGTAGCTTCAGCTTCATCAGCTACAGATACCAATACAATTACAGATAGTCTGCAATATTTAAAACGTAAGCTTGTTATTTGACATAGGATCAATTTAGAGTAAAATACTCACCTGTTGCGAGTGTAGTTCAATGGTAGAACTGTAGCTTCCCAAGCTACTAACGCGGGTTCGATTCCCGTCACTCGCTCCATCTAAATTGATCTCCTTTCAGAGTCAAAGTGGGGATATAGCTCAGTTGGTAGAGCATCTGCTTCGCATGTAGAAGGTCGCCGGTTCAACTCCGGTTGTCTCCACCATTGCTCAAAATCAATCATCAAACCTCCGACCCGACCTTTTGCAAAAATTGTCTACTAGTTACAGTAGGCACTTAAATTCAAAATTTTATCAGTCACCAT
>URKL01000110.1 GCA_900548485.1 uncultured Succinatimonas sp. | reverse complement strand
ACCAACCTACTTTGACACTGACTTTCAATGTGGTAGTGTCCGTACTGCACCCTTGCCTGCACCTAAAGCTTCGCGCACAATCTCAACTAAACCATCGATCTCAGGGATAGTGATTTCAAAGTAATCACGCATTGAGCAGTGAGAGGCATACATTAACTCAGCAAGCTTTGTTAAATTACCGCTCTCAAAAGCCTCAGAGGCCTTTAAGACACGCTCATCTTCAGTAATTACATGCAAAGCACGACGATAAACAACATCGCTCATCTTGTCTTTAGCATTCTCTAACATCTCTAAAGTTGCATCGCGTAATAAATCTACACCGATAATCTTAGCTGCAGTTTCACAATCATTACGACGATCGTTATATTCTGAGCCAACTAATTGATGCTTAACATTAGAATTTAAGATCAAGATAACTAAATCCTCAGGAACTTTAACCTGAGTTAACTCATAGCTCTTACAATCAATACGTAAAGCATGATCGGCAACACCACAAGCGGAAATAGTCTGATCCATAATGCCACACTTCATACCAATATAAGCCTCAGAAGCCTGGCCCATTAAGGCAATCTCCTGTAAACCTACACCTAAATTAAAGGCACCATTGACTAAATTGCCAAAGCAAACCTCTAAAGAAGCTGATGAAGATAAACCCGCACCTTGAGGAATATCACCTGAAATAGTTACATCTAAACCTTGAACCTTAGTACCACATTTTTGTACTAAAAGCTGAGTCATACCACGCAGATAGTTAACCCATAACTTGTCAGCATTCTTCTCAATATTGTCAGAGATCTTAAACTCATCATAGTCATTACCAAGATCGCAGGCGACAATGCGCATCATGTCGGTACCATTAGGTTTAGCAGCCATAGAAGTACCAAATTTGATAGCACAAGGCATAACGAAACCACCGTTATAATCAGTGTGCTCTCCTATGATATTAACGCGGCCTGGAGCATAGCACTGCATGGTAGGCTTAACGCCAAATTTGTTTACAAAAGCATCAATAGTAGCCTGAGTTACATTTGCCATAAGTGTTCTTCCTATTTGTTCTCGGTGTAATGAATATCGGATAAATCACGCAGTCTAGTTGCAGCTTGCTCTGCGGTTAAATCACGTTGTTTTTCAGCTAATAATTCAAAGCCAGCAACAAATTTCTTAACAGTAGCGCTACGTAAAAGAGGCGGATAGTAATTAGCATGTAACTGCCATTCAGGGTGCTCATCACCATCAGCTGGAGCATTGTGCCAGCCCATAGAATACGGGAAGGAACACTCAAAGAGATTGTCATAACGGCAAGTTAAGCGCTTAATGGCTAAAGCTAAATCATCACGCTGCTCGTCTGTTAACATATCAATAGACTGAACCTTAAACTTAGGCAATATCATGGTCTCAAACGGCCAGAAAGCCCAGAACGGAACTAAAGCAACAAAGTACTCAGTTTCAAAAATAATGCGCTCTTTCTTCTCTAACTCAGAGTGAACATAGTCTAAAAGTAAAGGAGAATTATGCTTAGCATAATATTCTTTTTGACACTTAAGCTCTTTTAAGATTTCCTCAGGTAAGAAACCGCAAGCCCAAATCTGGCCATGTGGATGAGGATTAGAACAACCCATGACAGCGCCTTTATTCTCAAATAACTGTACATATTTATAAGTCTTTGAGAGCTCAGAGAACTCGTTTGCCCATAAATCAACTACATTACGAATATCCTCAACAGGCATAACAGGTAAAGTTTTGCCATGATCAGGAGAGAAGCAGATAACCTTAGCAGTACCACGAGCAGGCTCAATCTTAAAGAGATCGTTTTTCTCAAAATCACCATCTAAAGGAGTATCTGGAGTTAAAGCTGCAAAATCATTAGTAAAGACAAAAGTACCAGTATATTTAGGGTTAACGTCACCATTAACTCGAGTATTGCCCGGGCATAAGTAGCACTTAGGATCGTAGCTTGGGCGAATCTCCGGCGGTAACTTCTCAACCTGGCCTAACCACGGACGCTTAGCTCTATGCGGGGATACTAAAATCCATTCGCCAGTTAAGGCATTGTAACGACGGTGCGGATGGGATGTAACGTCAAAAGTACTCATTTATATGCTCTCCTACTAATCTTCGTATCCGTTTGGATTATTCTTTTGCCAATTGTATGAATCAGCAGTCATATCATCTAAGCTTAAGGTAGCGCTCCAACCTAAATCTTCACGAGCCTTTGTGGCATCGGAGTAGCACTGAACTACATCTCCTGCACGACGAGGTGCAAATTTATAAGGAAGCTCTCTACCGATAGCCTTTGAGAAAGCCTTAACCATATCTAAAACGCTATAACCTACACCAGTACCTAAGTTATAAATATGGGTTCCAGCTTTATTTAAGCAATGATTTAAAGCAGCAACATGGCCTTTAGCTAAATCAACAACATGGATATAGTCACGAACACAAGTACCATCCGGAGTCGGATAATCATTACCAAAAATATTTAAATAAGGAAGTCTGCCTACAGCTACTTGAGTTAAATATGGCATTAAATTATTAGGAATACCGCGCGGATCTTCACCGATAAGGCCTGATTTATGAGCTCCTACTGGATTAAAATAGCGCAATAGTACCATAGAGAATTCCGGAACAGCCTTTTGTAATTCCTGGCACATGTATTCAATATCAACCTTAGTCTGGCCATAAGGACAATTTGCACGCTTTACAGGAGAATTTTCGGTTAAAGGAACGCTATCTGGCTCACCATAAACAGTAGCTGAGGAGGAGAAGATGAAATTAAAGCAATTATGAGCTTTCATCACCTCTAATAAAACACGTGCACCATTTACGTTATTGTCATAGTACTCAAGAGGCTTTTTAACAGATTCGCCTACAGCCTTAAGACCTGCAAAATTGATAACACCATCAATCTTATAATTATTGAAGGCAACTTCTAATTGCTCACGGCTTCTAATATCGCCACAAACAAAAGGAATATTCTTACCACAAATCTTATTAATACGAGCTAAAACAGCTGGCTTTGAGTTACAAAAATTATCATAAATTACAGGATCATAACCAGCATTGACCAATTCAATTACAGTATGACTACCAATATAACCTGCACCACCAGTTACCAAAATAGTTGCCATATAAAACCTCCGAAAAGCTGTTAAAAAAGCCATGTAAGCGTTTACATAAAATGTATTATAGGACCATTTCGGTGCTTTTGCTGATTTTTTTTGTGAATAACCTCACGCTTTTAATTTTTTTTTATTTTCTGCTCTCTTTTATTATTTTTTGTTTTAGACAAACCACGTGTAAACGTTTACTATGTAAATAATAGATAGGAGAGTTTTTTAAATGTCCGAGCCTAAAACAACACACGAAAAGGCACCAACAATACGTGACGTTGCCAAGCTTGCACAAGTATCTGTAGCAACAGTTTCTCGAGTTTTAAACGGCACGGCTAAAGTAAGTCAAAAAGCAAGAGATGCCGTTTTAAATGCTCAAAGAGAATTAGGATTTTATTTAAATGCTAATGCCCGAGCTCTTGCTCAAAAAGATAGCGAAATCATTGGCGTCTTAGTTTCAGAAGTCTCAGATCCCTACTTCGGTGCCATGGTTCGTGCCTGCGAAGAGGTTGCGCACGAACAAGGCAAAGCTCTATTAGTAGCTCAGGGTTTTCATGATCCTGTTCGCGAACAACGCGCTATTGAAAATTTACTTTCACATCAATGTTCAGGACTTATCATCCATGCTTTAGCTATACCTGATCGCGTGCTCGCTCGTTATATGCAAGACTTCTCCTATATGGTGATCATCAATCGTATTTTGCCAGGATTTGAAGATCGCTGTGTCAATATCAATAATTTTCAAGGTATGTATTTGGCCGTTTCTACTCTAATTAAAAACGGTCACCGCAAGATTGCTTTTATCAATTCATCTCACCATATCGTAGATGCCTCAGAAAGACTTGCAGGGTATTTATGCGCTTTACGCGACAATAATCTTGATATTGATGAAAGAATTATTCTCTCTGAGTTGCCTTTGCTTGAAGGAGGCGCAAGAGCTGCCGAAAAACTCTTAAAATATCGTGGTCAATTTACTGCAGTTGCGGCTTACAATGACGCCTTAGCAGCCTCATGCATGGCAACTTTTATAAATGCAGGAATTCAAGTTCCACAAGAGGTGTCCTTTGTTGGTTTCGATAATCTGTTCTTATCATCTTGCCTAAATCCTGCTTTAACTACAGTTACAAACCCAATATCTGACATGGGAGCCTCTGCAACCAGACTGTCTTTATCTCTCTATCGCCAAGACTATAGTTACAAATTACCAGAGTTTTTAACAATTCTTATCAATCGTAAATCTATAAGAAATCTAAATTTAGACTAAAATACATATAGGTGGCTTTATCAATCAAAGTTGCATCATAAAACCAAAATTTAAGACGCAATTTAATATAATCCTCCAGAAATCCTTTGAAGACGGGATTTGAGAATTTACGTAAATAATTGATTCGTATAATTGCTTTTGAAGATAGCTCGGTAGATAATCAGTGATAGAAAAAAATACTGATTACCCTAAAAAATTAGATAATATGCCAAAGATATATTTGTGCATATAGACTCTACAGACAATTTCTTTTGAAAAAGATGTTTGGGTCAAAAGATTTTATCTGTTGGCAATAGGTGACCATTCCATCAAAATAATTAGGAAATACATAAAAAGCCAAGGCAGATAATTATTGTGAATAAGGCATAAAGGTACAAACTCTATCCTACGGCTACTCAAGATTCATCTATAACAAGATGCTAGGCGAATATCTTTTTAGTAAGACATATAAAATACCGTGGGTCGCACGGGAATTTACGCCTGCGGAGAGAATGTAAGACACAGAGGTTCTTCTAAACCATAGTGTAGTTCTCGCTGAAGCAGGAAGCTCCCTCCTTAGAGGCGGAAGCTCGTTTACCACTATAGTTACAGATACAAACCTTATATGGTTTTAGACTAAATAATATTTATTGAAAATATATGCCAAAAAAACAGATCAATTTACATCCTAGCTGGCAGAAAAAAGCTGCTGAAGAGAAAGAAAACAAACGCTTTACAGTCGTACAAAAAGGCTGGGGTAAAGGCTTTGTCAGCAAAGCAACAATTGTAAAACAGATGTTTCATCCTCACTTCTGGGGAGCTTGGTTTGCAATTTTTATGCTGTGGTTGATTGTCACTGTCTTACCCTATCCGTTTTTGATGTTCCTCGGACGAAAATTAGGACGCTTATTAGGAACTATAAGTCCAAGTCGCAAATATGTTTTAAGACGTAATCTTGAACTAGCCTTTCCAGAACTTAATGAAACAGAACGTCATAAGCTTTCTAAAAAAGTTCAAGAAAATTCAGGACAAGCTATCTTCGAAACTGGCATGGCTTGGTTTTGGTCTGATAAACGCTTATTAAAGCATGCCTGCATTGATGAGCAAGATTTAAAGCGTGCTAAAGAAATGGCTCAATCTCAAAAACCCATCTTGGTTTTAACCGCTCATTTTGTGCACCTTGAGATTATGGCCAGACTTTATGCGCTCTATATCACCCCTGGTATCGGTATTTATAGACCTACCGATCACCCTGTTTGGGAATGGGCTCAAGTACATGGACGTCTGCGTAATAATCTAGCTTTAGTAGATAGACGCGATCCTAGAAGCATGATCAAGGCCTTAATGCGAAACCTGCCTATTTGGTATGCCCCAGATCAAGATTATGGTAAAAATGCCTCCGTATTTGTACCATTCTTTGGTGTTGAAAAAGCTGCAACTGTTGTCGGCACTCATAATTTAGCTAGAGTTAAAAACACCTTAGTACAACCTTCTTGGACCATTCGTAAAAATGGCAAATATCAATTATTTGTCAAAGAGCCTTTAACCGACTTTCCTTCTCAAGATGCAACTGCTGATACTAAACGCGTCAATGAAGTTTTAGAGCAAATGATAATCATGGCTCCTGAACAATATTTATGGTTACATCGCCGTTTTAAAACCACCCCTGAAGGTGAAGATTCTCGTTATCCTTTAATTAGGCACTAATTTTAAGGAGCTTTATGAAAAATATCATAATCTTAAGTGCACTGATGGCTTTAACCTTAAGTGGATGTTATTCAGATACCGAAATCAATAAAGCTAAACAGGTAATTACTGCACTCCCTGAGGAAGTAAATGGCTGTACTTTTTTAGGTAATGTTGATACCGGTCCCCTAGGCACTATTCAAACAGCACGTTTTCAATTGCAATATGATGCCTCAAAACTAGGAGCAACTCACTTAGTAGAGACACATGCTTACGCTGGAGCTTTAACCTTTAATATGGTGGGAGTAGC
>URKL01000109.1 GCA_900548485.1 uncultured Succinatimonas sp. | reverse complement strand
GAGTGTTATTTAGGGGGGGGCAGAAGGGGTCATTAGAAAACATTTAGTCGAAGACGGAAGCATATATGCCGTCATAGGCCTGCCTGCAGGATTATTTTTCAATACCGGTATTCCAACCTGCATAATTATCCTCAAGAAAAATAATACCAATAGAGACATCTTATTCATTGATGCATCCAAAGACTTTGTAAAAGAAAAAGCTAAGAATTATTTAACAGAAGAGCATATCAATAAGATCTTATCTGCATATTCTGAAAGAAAAGACATCGAAAAATACTCCCATTTAGCTTCATTCGAAGAAATTAAATCTAACGATTACAATCTGAATATTCCTAGGTATGTAGATACTTTTGAGGAAGAAGAACCTATTGATTTGGTTAATGAATTCAAAGCATTACAAGAAAATGATGATCAAATTGAAATGATTTCATCACAAATAAATTCATATCTCAAAGAACTTGGTTTTGAAGAAAGTATTAACTCAAAAGAAGAAAAGAAATCATTTCTGGGGAAAATTTTTGGTTAATAAGGAGAAAGCAGATGTCTAATATAGAAAGAAAACCAAAAATTAGATTTCCTGAATTTACTGACGCTTGGGAACAACGTAAGTTTGGAGATATTCTAAAAATATATAGTTTTAAATCTTTTTTTAATGGAATTTGTGATGATGGTAGATTTGAAGTAATTCAACAAGGTGATACTCCAATCTTGGGATATGGCAACGGAAATCCATTTGAAGATTATAAAGATGTAGTTTTATTCGGAGATCATACTTTATCTCTTTATAAACCAAATTCTCCTTTTTTTGTTGCAACTGATGGAATTAAAATCTTAGGTTCAAATTGCAACCTTGATAGAAACTTTCTTTTTACTGTATTAGAAAGATATAAACCTATGTCTGAAGGTTATAAACGACATTTTACAATCTTAAAAAATTCTGACTTATGTTTCTGTAAAAATATAGATGAACAAAAAAAGATTGGTGAATACTTTTGTAATTTAGACAACCTAATCACCCTTCATCAGCGTAAGTTAGAAATTTTAAAAAATCTAAAAAAAAGCTTCCTACAAAAGTTATTTCCTCAAAAAGATAACAAAGTTCCAGAGCTTCGCTTCCCTGGTTTTTCTGGAGATTGGGAACAGCGTGAATTAAAAAAAATAGTGGATAAAGCTGTGGATAATCGAGGAAAAACTCCATCTTTTTATTCTAGCGGTCGCCACCCTTTGATTGAAGTTGCTTCTTTAGGAAGTTGTAAACCTGATTATTCAAAAGTAAGTAAATATCTTGATGATAATGCTTTTGATAATGAGCTTAGAGCTCATGTTGAAGAGAATGATATTTTATTTTCTACTGTGGGTAATGTTGGTCTTGTTAGCCTTATGGATAATCATCTTGAAGCCTGTATTGCTCAAAATATTGTCGCTTTTAGGGCAAAGGAAAATATAGATGCAAAGTATTTATATGCATTATTTTCAAATAAGGAAAATCAAAAGAAAGTTCAACGCATAGTAATGGGAGCAGTTCAGCCTAGCATAAAGGTTTCTCAGTTAGTTAATGAAGTCTATACTATTTCACCAAACAATGAAGAGCAGATGAAAATTGGATCATATTTTGAACAACTAGACAACCTTATCACCCTTCATCAACGTAAATTAGAAATTTTGCAAAACATAAAAAAAGGATTTCTTCAACAGATGTTCGTATAGAGATAAATGCACCTACGCCATAAAAAATAATTATTAATCAATGAACTATGCGTTAATGCATCAAAATTTTTGGGCATAAAACTTTATATGGTAAGCCTCTCAGGTTCATTCTTTTTTAAATAAATTACGGAGTAAATTTGTATGTCTCAGATGGAATCTGAAATTGAAGAAAGACTTATTAAGCAACTTATAACTGGAGATTCCCAGTGGAATTATAGAGAAGACATTCATACAGAAGATGATCTTTGGAACAATATTAGACAAAAATTAGATGCAAACAATATAGCAAAACTCCAAGGAGTGAAACTTACTGATCCAGAAATGGAACAGGTAAAAGAATTTATTAGAACGCAAGGAGAAAGTCCTTACAAAGCAGCTGTATGGCTAGCAGGTGAACGCGGTTTAGCTCAAATTCCTTTAAAAAGAGATGACGCGAGTTTAGGCGAAATTTACCTTGATGCTATTAACAACAGAGAAATTGCTGGTGGTCATTCTTCTTACGAAGTTATAAATCAATATGTTTCATTTAAGACTGATCCTACAGACAGAGATAGACGTTTTGACGTTACTCTACTTATCAATGGTTTCCCTTTAATTCATATTGAGTTAAAGAATCAAGATCACGGTTATATAGAAGCATTTAACCAAATAAAGAAATACATTGGTGAAGGTAAGTTTTCTGGCATATTTGGTTTAGTACAAATGTTTGTAATTTCAAATGGTACAGACACTAAATATATTGCTGCCGCCACTCACGACAAATTTAACGAGAAGTTTCTTGCTTCTTGGGTAAATAAAAATAATGAGCGTGTAGACAACTATCTTGATTTTGCAAGAGAAGCATTAAATATTCCTCAGGCCCATATGATGGTTGGAAGATATTGTGTTATAGATGCAAATGAAAAGAAAATAATTTTATTAAGACCATATCAAATACATGCCATTGAAGCTGTAAAGACTGCATCAAAGAGACACGAATCTGGATATATTTGGCATACAACAGGCTCTGGAAAGACCATTACTTCATTTAATGTCACTCGTAATCTCCTTGAAATTCCAGAAATTGAAAAGTCTGTTTTCCTTATCGACAGAAAAGATCTTGATCAGCAAACAACTCTTAGTTTTCAGGGATATGCACAAAATACTGGTGATATCATTGAAAATACAAATAATACCAGTGCTCTTGAGAAAAGCTTAAGTAGTAAGGATCGTGTTGTTATTGTAGCAACCCGTCAAAAGTTAGATTGTTTGATGGACAAATGCAATATGGCCATTGCAGGAAATAATCCTAACTCTTATTACTACAAACTTTCACAAAAGATCAAAGCCAAAAATGTAGCTTTTGTTGTTGATGAATGTCACCGAGCAATCAGTTCAATAGCAAAAGATTCTATTTCCAAATTCTTTAATACTCCTAATAAAACAGCTTTATGGTACGGTTTTACTGGAACTCCTATCTTTGATGAAAATAAGAAAGCAGCTGTTGGAAGTGGAGCTCGTACCACAGAAAAACAATATGGAAGATGTCTTCACAAATACACAATTAAAGAGGCTCTCCATGATAAAGCAGTATTAGGCTTTAAAGTCCAGAGTTCAGGCTTTTCAAGTCAAGAGTTGGAAATAGTTGCTAACTTATTGGATATAAAACTACCAAAAGGAGAGATTGATTCATCAAATAGAATACAGTTAGAGTCACAAATTCTTGACACCTATAAGATAAAAACGGGAAAAGAATTTTATGACAGTGAAAAACACCGAGAGCAAGTTATAAATTTTATTTGTAATAAATCTTTGTCCTTATTAAATCTTACAGCTCCTAAAGGCGAGGCTTTTGCTGGAATACTTACATGTCAAAGTATTTCTATAGCTCAAAAATATTATAAAGAGATTAAAGAGTTTATTAAGGCAGGAAAAGTCAAAGAGTCTATAAGAAGATATATTCCGGATTTTCCCAAAATAGCTATTACTTATTCTGTTGGAGAAAACGAAGATGCTTCTGACGCGAATCAGAACATGATGAAACAGTCGCTGTCTGATTACAATGAAATGTTTAGTACAAACTATTCTCTTGAAAATATCGGTGCATATAACACCGATCTCAATGACAGACTTGCCAGAAAAAAAGGTAAATACAAAATAAGAGAAAATCAGGTTGATATTGTTATCGTAGTTGACAGATTACTGACTGGTTTTGATGGGCCTTGCATATCAACTCTGTTCGTAGATAGACCTCCTATGAGCCCTCAAGGATTGGTTCAGGCATTCTCACGAACAAACCGTTTATTTTCAGATAAGAAATCTTGGGGAAATATTGTAACTTTTCAGATGCCGGCAATTTTTAAACAGGCATATGAAGATGCTTTAAGTCTGTATTCTGATGGAGGAGGAACATTTGTACTTGCTCCTACTTATAAGGAAGCGAGAGATACGCTTACCCTTGCATTACATGGTCTTAAAAGCAAATTTCTCGATCCTAAGAAAATCGATATAGCAGCATCTGATGAAGAACTTAAATTATTTATTAAGCTTTATCAAACATTTGACCGATCTTTTAATGCCATTAAAACATATGAAGAATGGAATGAAGAAAACACTGTATTAAATCAAGGTGAAGATAACGAAATAATCATAAATATTGTTGGATATGAGTTATCAAAGGAAGACTTTGATAACTATGTCGGTAAATACAACAATGCAATTAATGAGATTAAGAGAAGAAGAACTGAAGAAGATATTGAAACTATTGATATAGACATCAGTTATGAACTTGAAACAGTAAGTCAGGATGAAGTTAATTACGATTATCTTATTTCACTAATGCAAAAATATATTGCCTCTGATGATGACAGTATTGTTGAGCAGATTAACGATCCTGCAATTGAAAAATATATTCGCGATATTTGTGAAAAAAATCCAAAACTTGGCGATGTTCTTAAAGGTGTATGGGATGAAATTAAAACAAATCCCTTATATTTCAAAGGTAAACAGGTAGTTATTGTTATCAGTGAAAGAATAGATAACATCATAACGAAAAAGATTAATGATTTCTGCGAAGAATGGTGTGTAGAAAAAACAGATATGAATTACTACTCAAAATACTACAACCCATTAAAGAAACTTGAAATCAGAGATATGAATAAATTCTGTTATTTCGACATTTTTCGTGAGAAGAATCCAAAAATCTCAAAACTAAGGTATCACAAAAATGTAAGAGAATTAGCAGAACATCTTATTGTTGAAGAAATTCTTCCTTTACGTAATAGATAAACATAAAAAGAATAGGTAAAAAGAATGATTGATACCGATAATACAAATGAGACTCAACCTGAGAAAAGAAGTTATACAAGAAGAAAATCATATTCTTCATATGGTAACGGCAAACCATATCACGCTTTCTCTGTTCTATTTTACGATCCAAAAGAACTTGAGCTTGTAAAAAAAGAATCTTCTGAGAGTTTGGATGCAGAAGATGCTGAATTAATACAAGAATTATCAGAAACACCAGAAGAATGTAAAGCATCAGAAGATGTGGATAATTCAGCTTCTGAAGAAAGTTTGAAGAGTAAGAAGATCCAAAATACCGATTTTCAAAAACTTAAAGAAATCTTTGATAGTTCATCTCTTAAAAAAAATATTAAGGACTTAGGAATACTCAATTCTGGCATTCCAAACAGCAAAATTAGATTTTTTAAGGATAGTATTGCCAACAGTTTTGAAGTCCTTCTGTTTAAAGATGACAAGCCTTTAGAAGAGGTAACAAAAGACTGGGACTACATGCTTTGTAAAATATTTGATTCATTCTTTTTGATTACAAAACTTGAGCTTAATCAATCAGATCCAAATTTGAAAGTCGGCAATGGCGAAGTAAAATTTTACGGTTGCACCTCTAAAGAATGCGCATTACCAAAGAATAGTGGCTTAAAAGTTACAAGTGACAATGTTTATGAGGATTTTTCCCACCGAATTGTATTTGGAAACAGAGCTGTTTTAGTTGGTGGTAAGGGCTGCTCTAAAGTCCTAAATAGAGTTCTAATTTTATATCTGCTTGCTCAGGCATATATAAAACAAATGGAACAATATGCTGACGAGATAACTTTAGGATCTGAAAAAGCCCAAAAAACTTACCGAAAGATGTTGAAGTTTAATATCAACTACTTCTATAAGGTTCCATTTAAAGCAAGCAGAATTCAGCAGACTGGAGATTACTGGAAAACAATATATAGCTTTTATGCAGTGGATACTGTTAAAGATGAAATGGTTAATAAAGTTGAAAGTTATGCCATGGAATCAAACAGCAAAAGTAGATTTATCTTATCGACTTTATTGAGCGTTTTAGCTTTATTGGTATCAATATTAGCTTTTATTTATACAATGTGATTATAAAACATGTTGATTTTCTTATTTTAAAAACTAAAAAAAATAATTTTGATAATTAAATTTAAGAAATCAATTAGTAATTGAAATAGTATTAACTATTTTTGATGTAAATATAATCTTAATTGTAAAAGCGCATTGATATTTTTAAAGTTCTAAAAGTTACAACAGTCAAGACTTCTTGACTGTTGTAACAAAATAAAATTTTTTAATTATCCTAAAGTTATCCTTATAGGATGTTCTTTGACAATCTATTTTTATGGATTACAAATTTCTGTGTT
>URKL01000108.1 GCA_900548485.1 uncultured Succinatimonas sp. | reverse complement strand
GGGCCAGGGTATCAATGGTCTGGATGATGCCGTATTCCAGCACATAGGGCAGCAGCCGGTCCGGTGTCAGCCCCATAATTAACACGTAGCCGATATCATGGCTGTTCTTTACGGTGAAAAGCTAAATATCGATCCTAAGAATCCTAAGGCAGAAAATAGAGATCGGGTTGTTTTAAGTAAAGGACACGCAGCTCCAATTTTATATGCGTCTTTAGCTTATAAAGGATTTTTTGATAAGGAAGAATTAAAAAAATTAAGACATATTGACTCTTTCTTACAAGGACATCCTGAGATGAAACACACTCCTGGTGTTGACATGACAACAGGATCTTTAGGTCAAGGTATATCTGCAGCTTGTGGTATGGCTTTGGGATTAAAGAAGAAAAATTCTCCTGCCAGAGTTTATGCCTTTATTGGTGACGGTGAAATGGAAGAAGGTCAAGTATGGGAAGCATTGATGTTCGCAAATCAATACAAGCTTTCTAATTTGACGATTTTTTTAGATTACAACAAATTACAAATTGATGGATCTACTAGTGAGGTTATGGATATAGACAACCCAGCCGAACGTTTTAAAGATTTCCATTTAAATTGTATCGAAATTGATGGCCACAACTATGAGCAAATTATAAATGCAATTGATGTGGCAAAGAATTGCTCAGATAAAACGACAGTAATCGTGGCTCATACCATAAAAGGAAAGGGTGTGTCCTTTATGGAAGATCAAGTTAATTGGCATGGTAAAGCACCTACAAAAGAAGAATTAAACAAGGCTTTGGAGGAACTTGCTCATGAAGGCTAATAGAGAAGCTTACGGTGAGGCTCTTGTAGAGCTTGGTCAAGAATTAGATAACATTGTTGTACTTGATGCTGATCTTGCAAAAGCTACTTACACTTGTAAATTCAAAGATGTCTTTCCAGATAGATTTATAGATTGTGGTATTGCTGAGTCAAATATGATGGGTGTGGCTGCAGGTCTATCTACCATTGGATACATTCCTTATGTAAGTTCTTTTGCAATGTTTGCTGCCCTTAGAGCTGCCGAACAATTCCGTAACAGTGTTTGCTATCCACATCTTAATGTAAAGGTAGTTGCAACTCATGCTGGTATTGATTGCGGAGCTGACGGTGCAACACATCAAGCATTAGAAGATTTATCTCTAATGAGAGCAATTCCTGGAAATCACGTTATTGTTCCATCCGACCATGTCTCTACAAAAGCTTTAGTTAAAGAAATTGCAAAGATTGACGGTCCTTGCTATATCCGCGTCGGCCGTGACAAAAATGAGGCTTTATACCAAGAAAACGAGACTTTTGAAATTGGTAAAAGCAAAGAACTACGTCACGGTAACGACGCCACCATTATTGCCTGTGGCTCAGTTTTAAAAGCTGCTTTAGAGGTTGCAGATGAATTGGCTAAATCTGGTAAAAAAGTTCGTGTAATCGACATGTACAGCATTAAGCCTATTGACAAACAAGCCATTATTAATGCTGCCTCTCAAACAAAAGGAATTGTAACTGTTGAAGATCATCAAATTACTGGTGGTTTAGGCAGTGCTGTAACTGAAGTTACATCTGAAAACAATCCTTGCAAAGTAATTCGTATAGGTATGAAAGATTGCTTTGGAAGATCAGCCCCTGCTACAGAACTTTATGATTATTTTGGAATTAATTCAAAGGCAATTATTGATGCAGTCAATAAGATTTTGGATTAAGTAATTTAAGTTTTTATTAAACAACACATAAAATTTTTACAAAGGAGTAAAAAATGTCCGTTATTCAAATCCCTACTATCGAATCTATTGATTTAATGACTTGCCGCGTACCTTTACCTCAAGGTCCTTGGGGAGATCAAATCCATCATGTAACCGATATTGAAGTTGCTGTTGTAGATGTTCACGGTTCAAATGGATTAGTAGGCACTGGTTTTTCTCATACATCAGGATGGTGTGGTAAAACTATTTCTGCTTTGATTTCAGAAATTATTCCCGATGTAATTGGTCTTAAAGTTTCTCCTCGTGGATTATGGCAAAGAAGCTATAAGTATGTTCACGATGTCGGTGGTGCCGGTGTTACTACCCATGCTCTGTCTGCTTTAGATATCGCTTACTGGGATTTATTAGCTAAGAGCTTAAATGTTTCTCTCTATGACATGTTAGGTAAGTGCCGTGATAAGGTCCCTCTTTACGGTTCAGGCATTAACTTAAATTTAAGTGTTGAGGAAGTTATCGAGCAAGTTAAGAGATGGAAAGCTCAAGGATATGCCTGCGCTAAAGTTAAGGTTGGCAAACCTGATCTTGAAGAGGACGTAATGCGTTTACGCAAGATTCAAGAAGCTGTTCCTGGATTTGGTCTTGCTGTTGATGCAAACCAGGGCTGGAACTTACCGCAAGCCTTACGTGCCTTTAAGATGTTTGATAGTTTAAATCTCTTATGGATCGAAGAGCCGTTACCTTCAGATGATATTACCGGCCATAAGATCTTACGTGAAAGAACCAATACCCCTATCGCTATGGGCGAGAACACTTACAACCTCAATCAGTTCGCTATGTACATTGAGGAAGGAGCCGCTGACTATATTCAAGCTGATTTAGGTCGTGTTGGAGGCATTACCGGTTATCTAGATATTGCAGCAATTGCAAGAGCTCATAACATTCCAATGACTCCTCATTTTGTATTTGAGTTATCTGCTCAACTCTTATCTACTGTACCTAATGTTTCTTTCTCTGAAATGACTGATGGTGGTACTTGGTCTGACTTACGCATTGTTAAGTCTGCAGGACGTATCGAAAATGGCTTCTATATTCCTAGTGATAAAGCCGGACATGGTATCGAATTAGATAGAGAGTATCTTGAGGCCCACAAGATCTAAAGATCTTTTTTAGAAAAACTAAAAGTGGGATGCTTTATCCCACTTTAAAAAATGTAAAACAAATTCTTACTATTATTTAGAACTGATTCATAAGGGGTTAATTATGAGAAGCTTTAAAAAACTTTTATTAGCTGCTTCTTTAGGATGTGCAATTTCATCAATGACAGCTCAAGCTGCAGATGATTTAGTACTACGCTTTGCTAACGTATCAACACAGTCTTCTGTTGAAGCTGGTAAAGTTTTCGTAGACGTTGCAGCTAAGGAATCTAATGGCAGATTAAAGATCGAACACTTCCCTAATAATATGTTAGGAGACGATCGCATTGTTTTAGAATCCACATTAATGGGCGATATTGGCATGTGCCAGATTGCTACCTCTGAATTAGCTCCACTTGTCCCAGATATGAATATTTATGATGCACCATTTATTTTCAAATCTGCTGAAGATGCTTGGAAATTTGAGACTAGTAAATATGGAAAGCAAATTGCAGATCAATTAGAAGAAAGAAATCTAAAATTATTAGCTGTAGCAGATCTTGGTTTCCGCAACTACACCAATAGTAAGCTACCTGTAAGAGTTCCTGCTGATGTAGATGGCCAAAAAATGCGTGTATTAAATAGTGATGTACATATCGCTATGTGGAAAGCCTGGGGAGCTAACCCAACACCTATGGCCTGGGGTGAGGTAATCCCGGGTTTACAGCAAGGCACAATTGACTCTCAAGAACACCCTAATGTTGGTATGCTTTCTAATAAGCTTTACGAAGTACAACATTACATATCCTTTACTAAACACATTTTCACCGTTCAACCATTAGTTATGAATAAAGAAATCTTCGACAGTATGGATGAACAATTACAAAATGCCTTATTAAAAGCAGCAGAAGCCTATCAAAATACTCAACGCAAACTCAATCAAGAGTTAGATTCTTCAGCTGAAGCTATTTATAAAAATTACGGTTGTGAAGTTATTCATATCACCGATGCTGAGCGTCAACAGTGGTTTGATATGGCTAAAGAAAAAGGTATTTATGATTTAGTTAAAAATCTTATGACAAATCCTGAAATTGTGGATGCTGTATTAAAAGGTGAATACTAATCTAAAAAAATATGCGGAGGGGGATTAGTTCCCTCCCATATTCCTACCTTTAATATTACAGTTTCATAAAAAATAATTTCAAATATTCCACGATATGAGTAAACAGAGTATGAAGTCACTTACCAATTTTTTGAATAATCATGTGGAAGAATACCTATGTTGCATTTTGATGTTTGCCCTCTCTATGCTTTTAATATTACAAGTGTTCTTCCGCTACTGCTTAGGGCAATCTTTAACTTGGTCTGAAGAATTAGCTCGCTATATTTTCGTATGGCTTGTGTATTTAGGTGTTCCCTATGGTTGCTTATTGATGCGCCATATCAAAATTGATGCAGGTTTAATGCTATTTCCTAAATTTATGAGAAAACATGTAGTAATGATCGGCGAAATAAGCTTTTTTTTACTTGCAATTGTTGTCGCATACTATTCAGCCGCGTTTGACTATAAACAATTTAAAATTGGTTTAGTCTCCCCTGCTCTTAAAATTCCTATGTGGGTAATTTATCTTGCTCCTTTCGTTGGTTTTTCATTAGCTGCCATTCGTCAACTTCAAGTCATTCTAAAAGGAATAAAAAACTTGAACTCTGATAATAACGTAACAGATCAGGGAGTTGCATAAAAATGATTTCCTTAATTTTATTTGGTCTTTTAGCCCTATTTCTAATTTTAAATGCTCCTGTTGGTATCGCTATTGGTATCAGTTCTATAGGCGCTATGATGTATGGTGGTACATCAAGCTTGATGTCCATTCCTCAAGCTTTAGTTAATAGCGTTGATTCATTTCCTCTGCTAGCCATTCCTTTATTTATCTTTGCTGGCGACTTAATGAGTGTTGGTGGTTTATCTTCAAGAATTCTTAATGTATGTAATGTATTCTTTGGAAGAATCACTGGTGGCTTAGCAATTGTAACTGTCGTTGTATGTATGTTCTTCGCTGCGGTATCAGGCTCTGCAACGGCAACTGTTGCTGCTGTAGGAACAATGGTTATTCCGACTATGCTTAGAATGGGATACAGCAAAACATTTGTACTTGCTTTGATTACAACCGCAGGATCCCTTGGAGTAATTATTCCTCCTTCAATCCCAATGGTAATTTTTGGTGTTGCTACAGGTGCATCCGTTACTTCAATGTTTATGGGTGGCTTTTTTCCAGGAATTTTGATCGGTGTAGCTCTAATTGCATACTGTTATTTTCATTCAAGAAGAGCAGGTATCAAAGGTACTTCAGATCCTTTAACTAAAGAACAAGCTACAAAAGCTATTTGGGATGCCAAATGGGCTCTAATCAATCCTGTTCTTATTTTAGGTGGTATTTATTTAGGAGTGTTCACTCCTACAGAAGCTGCTGCTGTTGCTGTAGGTTATGCTCTTATTTGCGGAATATTTTTCCACAAAGAAATGACTTTCAAATCACTTGTTGGTGCCTTAAAAAGTTCTTGTTCAACAACTGGCACAGCAATGATTATCATTGGTTTTGCCACTTCATTCTCTAAAGTTTTAACTTTAGCCCATATTCCTGAATTAGTTGCAGACGGTTTACTCTCATTTAGCACCAATAAAATTATTATCTTATTACTAATTTGCTCTTTGCTTTTAGTAGTTGGCTGTTTCATGGATGCTACACCAGCAATTTTGATTTTAGGTCCTATTTTATTACCAGTAACTCAATCAATCGGTGTTGATGTAGTTCACTATGGCTTAATTTTCACTACTAGTGTTGCTATCGGTTACACCACACCACCTCTAGGAACCAACCTGTTTGTATGTTCTCGTATTGCAAACGAACCTGTTGAAGTAATTTTGAAAGGTATGATGCCATTCTTCGCAATTCTCATTGGTTGTTTGTTAATGATTACCTTCATTCCAGGAATTGTAATGTTATTACCAAATATGCTTGCTAAATAAGTAACTTTTTAAAGATATTTGCGATCGTATATCACAAATACCTACAAATCTGACATACGGCAATTGTCTTAGTTTTAGGTACCTTACGAATGTTTGGTACCTTTTTTTTGACTATAATTTACAAGAAATTTTCCACCTCCAAAGGAGATACTACATTCACTATATGACAATATCTTAGACATCCTTTACAAATATTTATCATTATTTCTTTTATTTATATTCTAAAATATAATAGAAAATAGCCATTATTTTAGAAAAATTCTTATTTCTCAGACAAACCATACCTTCATATAAAAGTCCAACATTTTATATACTAGCCATTTGATTATTTCAACAAATGTTTGTCCATTATATTAAAGATAATTCCAGTAAAATAAACAAACGTTGTACGATTTGTTAAACCTCATTTAAATCACAGTAAATCATTTAAAAGAAATTTAAATAAAAATCAAAGAGAAATATCAAAAAAATAGTTTTTAAAAATCTTCTGCATATGATGCAGG
>URKL01000107.1 GCA_900548485.1 uncultured Succinatimonas sp. | reverse complement strand
GGAAGCGGTTGCCTTCTGCCGGATTTTAAGCTTATTTGTCTTCTTTTTTGGGGAAGATAAAACTTGAGAGAATGCCAATACCTAAGATAACAGCGATTACGCCTAATGAGACGTAAACGTCGATCTGGGTACCAAAACCAAAGAGGTGTTCACAGGCACCGGCACCAAGTTTAAAGGCGATGAAGAATAATAAGACGATAACAGCCTTTTCTAAGTGTACTAAGTACTTACGCAGAGCATCTAAAACGAAGTACATAGAACGTAAGCCCATTACCGCAAACATCATTGCAGAGTAAACAATCAAAGGTTCACGAGAAACAGCAATTACAGCTGGAACAGAGTCAAAGGCAAAGAGTACATCAGTAGTTTCAATAACCGCTAAACATAAGAATAACGGAGTACAGAACCAAGCACCAGTACGCTTTAACACTAAGTTCTTGTTCTCAGGCTTTGCCATTTCAGCTTGAACTTCTTTATGGCTTAAGAAGAAAGCATGGCCTACCATTTTAGGGAAAATAGGGAAGAACCACTTTACAGCTTTATAGGCAATGTGTGATGAGAAGTCTGAAACTTCCTCGTTATCTTTTTTCTTGAGCATCATTACGCCAGAGAGTAAAACTACAAAGGCGAAGATTAGCTCAACAACAGGACCCATTGCAAAGAGCGAGGCACCGATAACAACGAAGATAAGGCGGAATACTACTGCACCTAGAACACCCCAGTAGAGTACACGGTGACAGTATTTATCCTGAACTCCAAACCACGAGAAAATAGCCATCATTACAAAGAGATTATCAACTGAGAGCGCTTGTTCAAAGAGATAACCTGCAAGATATAAGGAGGCTACTTCATAGTTAAAGTGATAACCTAAGAAGAGAGCAAAGCTCAAACCGATGGCAATCCAGAAGAGAGTCCATAAAGAAGCTGCTGTTAAGGAAATAGGCTTATCTCCACGATGAGCCCACATATCGATTAAAAAGGCGACGATAGCTAAAACCGCAAAGATAACTACGGTTTCAGTTTCCATTCCTATATGTGTATTTACACTCTGCTGCATTTTAAGATTTCCATTTGAGCTAAATATCTGCAAGTAGAATCAGGCAGCGGAGAAGCATCAAAGCAGCTTGTAGTACCTTTATGGCAAGTAGGTCCTTCAGGACGAACTAAAATTAAAAGGGTGTCATTATCGCAATCACAGGCAATTGAACGCATACGTAAGAAATGACCGCTCTCCTCACCTTTAGTCCAAAGTCTTTGCTTGGTACGAGAGAAGAAGGTTACAAGACCAGTTTCCACGGTTTTATGTAAGGATTCTTCATTCATATAACCTAGCATTAAAACTTGACCTGTCTGGCAGTCTTGAATAATAGCCGGCATTAAACCACCAACTTTTTCAAAATCAAGATCGGCATAGTCTTTAAAACCATGAAAATATCTAATCACGGATACATACTCCTTTTTCTTTTAAATAATCTTTAAGCTCTGGGATATGAATTATTCCCTTATGGAATACGGAAGCAGCTAAAGCGCCATCAGCACTAGCAACTTTAAATGCTTGTTCAAAGTGCTCCATGCTACCAGCACCACCAGAGGCGATCAAGGGAACATTACAGATTTCACGAACTTTACTCAATTGGGTAAGATCGTAACCACGACGCATACCATCTTGGTTCATCATGTTTAATACAATTTCGCCGGCGCCACGTTTTTGAACCTCAGAGACCCAATCTAAAGTTCTCCAAGTAGTGGTAATGGTCTTTTCAACCTTACCTGTATATTGTTTAACTACGTAGTCACCTATAGTCGCATCATAAAAACTATCGATACCCACAACTACACATTGTACGCCAAATTTATCGGCAAGCTTTGTAATTAAGCTTGGATCGGCAAGTGCAGGGGAGTTGATAGAGATCTTATCTGCACCATAGGCTAAGATAGTACGTGCATCATCAATACTTTTAATGCCACCTGCAACAGCAAATGGAATATTGATAACTTCAGCAACTCTTGCAATCCAGGATTTATCAACTCGTCTGCCATCAGAGGAGGCGGTAATATCGTAGAATACAAGCTCATCAGCACCTTCATCGGCGTAGCGCTTAGCAAGATCTAAAATTGAGCCCATGATTTCATGATCACGGAACTGCACTCCCTTGACGACAACACCATCACGTACATCTAAACAAGGAATTATGCGTTTGGCCAGCATTTTAAGGCCTCCTCAACAGTGAAACGACGCTCTAAAAGCGCACGACCTAAAACTACGGAAGTTGCTCCTGAAGCGGCTACAGCTTTAATATCATCTAAATTAGAGATACCGCCTGAGGCAATGATATCTAAAGATGGATATTTTTTAGCTAAGATGGCATAGAGATCGGTATTGCAACCTTGCATCATGCCGTCACGACTAATATCAGTTACCAATAAGTGTTTGAGCTTATAAGGTAAATAATGGCGTAAAACAGCATCAATACTTTGATTGGAGGTCTTAAGCCAACCGTGTGTTGCAACATAAGGTACGCCATTTTCTACACGTACATCTAAAGCTAAGGTTAAATGCTCAGGACCAAAAAGTTTGAAAAAACTTCTAACCATTTGCGGATTCTTTACCGCTATAGAACCAATTACTACACGTTCTACACCTAATTTTAAAAGATTTTCAACGTCATAAGCACTACGAATACCACCACCGGTTTGAATTGGAAGTGGTGAGCATTTTACAATACGCTCAATTAAAGCTTTTTGTCTTTTGATGGGATCCTTAGCACCTTGCAAGTCAACAATATGTACAAGCTCAGCACCCTGATGAGCAGCCTCGAGGATTTTGTGTACAGGATCGACATTGAATACAGTACGTTTGGCATAATCACCTTGCTTTAAGCGTACTACATTGCCATAAAGCAGATCTAAAGCGGGAATTATCACCTCAAAGGCTCCTAAAAGTTGTCGATGAAATTAGATAATAAACGCTCACCTGCAGCAGAGGATTTTTCGGGGTGGAATTGCACTCCCATAAAATTATCAATAGCTACAGCAGCGGCAAATTTTTGACCATAATCGCTAATACCAATGGCATTTTCATTGAGTTCCATAGCAAAAGAATGGTCAAAATAGAAGTAGGCATCTTGTTTGATACCTTCAAATAAAGGATGATCTGTATGATGTACAGTATTCCAACCCATATGAGGTAATCTTAAATTATTGCTTTGAAGCTTTTTTACCTTAGCGTGGATTAGATCTAAGCTTAAAATTTCCTTTTCTTGTGCATTTAAAGGAACTTCTTCTGAAGAGGTAGCTAAGATCTGCATTCCTAAGCAAATGCCTAATAATGGTTTTTTATTATTTAAAATGTAGTCTTTAAGACCATACTTTAAAACACCATCCATAACTGCGCAGGCAGTACCTACGCCAGGAAGAACTAAATGTGAAGCTTTATCGATTTCTTCAATATTAGAAGAGATGGTGGCCTCATAGCCTAAACGCTTAAAAGCTTGAAATACTGAGTTTAAGTTAGCTGAGCCAGTATCTATAATTGCGATTGACACAGAGCCTCCTAAAGTTTGCCCTTAGATGAGGGTAATTCATTACCATGTACAGCTAAAGCTTGACGCAAAGCACGACCAAATGCTTTAAATAAGGCTTCAACTTGGTGATGAGCATTACCTTTGGTGACTTTCATATGTAAGGTTAAACCTAAAGCAACAGCTAAAGATTCAAAGAAATGTCCTACCATCTGCGTAGGCATTTGACCTACTTCGTCACAAGTAAATGCTGCATCTAAATCAAATTCTACATGCGGACGGCCGGAAATATCTAAAGCTACAGTGACATTATCCTCGTTGAGCTTATCTGAGAAGACTTCAGCATAAACCTCATCCATAGGCAGGACAAAACCAAAACGGCCTATACCACGTTTATCACCTAAGGCTTTTAAGATAGCCTGACCTAAGGCAATACCAGTATCTTCAATTGAATGGTGTTCATCAACATGGAGATCGCCCTTAACACAAGCATTAATACTGATACCGCCGTGAGTAGCAATTTGATCGAGCATATGATCAAAAAAGCCCATACCAGTATCAAAGTGGCTTTGTCCTTGATGATCAAGATCGACTGAGATCTTAATTTGGGTTTCTTTAGTATTACGTTCAACTGTAGCTACACGAGGCGTTAAGCATAAACCCTCGGCGATAGCTTTCCAGCCAATATTTTCACGATTATAGCGAATACTCTTGATGCCCATATTAAGTCCCATTTCTACGTCGGTGTCACGATCACCAATAAAATAGGAGGCATTTCTATCCCAGGAGGTATCTTTAAGATATGACATTACCAAACCTAAATGAGGCTTACGGCAATCACAATGATCTTCAGGCTTATGAGGGCAAATTAAAATCTGCTCAAAGTTAACACCTTGGCTCTCAAGAGTATTAACAATTAACTCGTGAGCTTTAGTGAAGGTCTCAAGCGGAAAGGAGGATGTTCCTAAACCGTCTTGATTAGAAACCATAACAAGGGTGTAACCGTGAGCTATAAGTCTTAATAAGGCGGGAATGACAAAGGGTTCAAAAACAACCTTATCGGTGCTATCAACCTGAAAATCATCAGGTTCAGCGATTAAAGTACCATCGCGATCAATAAAGAGGTATTTTTTCATAGAGTATCTGCAAGAAAAATGTACTACTTATTAGTATAAGAGCCATTTTTCTCCTTTATTTTGGAAAATTGGTCTTGGAAATAATTTTATAAGGTGCAAAATTTGATTTGCACCTTAATAAAAACTCTAACCAAGAGCGTGTGTTGTGCTATTAACACTGCTCGTCAAAGGCTGTTAAGCCTCGCATAAGCTCGTCTAATTCCTCATTAGAGCCAATGGAAATACGTACACAGTTTTTAAGACCTGGTTTGTCCTCAAAAGATCTTAAAATTACTCCACGTTTGGCCATAAAATCAAAAACAGCAGGACCATCTTTAAATTTTACTAAGAGGAAGTTGCCTAAGCTTTCAAAGACTTTTTCGACAATGGGTAAAGCTTTAAGCTCGACTTCAAGTTGCTCACGACGACGATTGCATTCCATAATACGAGCATAGGTCATATGGACACCGTGATCAGTAAGGGCTTGAATTGCAATCTGGGCTACAGGATCACAAATTGGGTAAGGATCTATAACCTTTAACATAGTCTTGATAATTTGCGGTTTGGCAATAGCAAAGCCACAGCGAATACCTGCTAAGGCAAAAGCCTTTGACAGAGTACGGGTGACAATTAAATTGTCATACTCATTAACAAGATCTGTGTAATCGTCTTCTTTATTGGCAAACTCAACATAAGCTTCATCTAAAACAATTAAAGTCTCAGGCAAAGCAGTTAAAAGTTTAATAAGCTCATCTTTTTTAAAGACAATACCTAAAGGATTTGCGGGACTATCGATAAAGATAGCCTTAATTTTAAAGGAAGCCTCTTTGACACCCTCTAAAAGCAAATCTGCATCTAAGGAAAAATCCTCATGGCGTTTAGCATAAGCAACTTGTACATTATTAGTGCGAGCTGCAACCTCATACATACCATAGGTAGGAGGGGCAATTAAAACTCCCTCAGAGCCATCGCTTTCAACAAAGGTTCTAACAATTAAACCTAAAGCTTCATCAGAGCCACGAGTGGCAATTACTTGCTCTTTATGCACATTAGCATAATCAGCAAAGCGCTCAATTAACTCTTCAGGCTGACAATCAGGATAACGGTTAAAAGATGAAGAATTTATGAAATAACCTTCACTTTTAGGGGACTCATTAGCATTTAAAAAGTTATGACCGTGTCCACCAATACGACGAGCAGATTGATAAGGTTTTAAAGTACGAACATGTTTTACCGTAATCTCATTAAAATCCATTATTCATCTCCAATACGGACAGCAACAGCTAAACGGTGTGCTTCTAAACTCTCAGCACGAGCTAAGGTCTGCACAGTTGTAGAAATCTGACGTAATCCTTCTTGTGTTGCTCTTTGAATAGTATAACGACGACGATAATCGTCAGTACCTAAAGCAGAGAAGGTTTTTGCGTAACCATAGGTTGGTAGGGTATGGTTAGTACCAGAGGCATAGTCACCTAGGGATTCAGGAGTAAAGCTTCCGACAAAGATAGAACCGGCGTTGTGCAGGCTATCAATATAGGTTTCAGGATCTTTTACTTGTAAGATTAAATGCTCAGGTGCATAGCGATTTGAGACTGAAACTGCAGTATCAAGATCTGGGACAACAATAATATTGCTTTTAGATAGAGCTAAAGTAGCAATATCGCGACGAGGTAGATGTTCTAACTCGCAATTGACAGCTTCCATCGCGCCATCGGCTAAGGCCATAGAGTCAGTAACTAATAAAACCTGACTGTCAGGACCATGTTCAGCTTGAGCAACGTGAAGGGCGTGCCAAAGACTCAAACGACCGTACTCAGGAAAGCGTTCTCA
>URKL01000106.1 GCA_900548485.1 uncultured Succinatimonas sp. | reverse complement strand
TGACTTCAGCTGTGGGTAATTGCTAAATCAGGCAATACCGGTTATTCTACAGGTCCACACTTGCATTATGAATTGCATGTAAATGGTCGAGCTATTGATCCGCTTAAAGCCGATCTTCCCTCAGGCAATAAGGCCACTGCTAAGGCTTTACGTAAACAATTTGAAAGTACTGTTGCAACCTTAAAGAGTGATCTTTATAAAAGCAGTCTTGCATCTAGATAAGTAAGGATACTAATTGCTAGAGCTTAAAAACTTTAAAGAAGAAGCCGTTTCCATGCTGAAATGGCTTATATCCATTCCTAGTATCACCCGTACTAAAGGTGAATGTGAAATTACTGAAGCGATTTTTCAACATTTAAAAGATCAAAATTACTTTAAAAAAAATCCATCTCACATTCGCTATATTCCTCATCAAAATGAGATAAATCATTCAATTTTAGCCTTTGTCCAAGCTAAAAATTCTACGCCTAATACTTTAGTCATTTTATGTAATAACGATACCTCTAATGATGAGGGTTTCGGTGTTGTAAAAGCATTAGCAACCAAAAGCGACGAACTTAAATTAAAACTTAAGAGTATTGCCTCTATAGATTCACAAAAACAAGCCTTAGAAAATGATGATTATGTTTATGGTTTAGGCTCTTTTGAGTGTAAAGCCCCTACAGCGGGCCTCTTAGTTTTGCTTAAATATCTAAGCGAAAATCCTGAGCTTTTAGCTGTAAATTTACTATTTGTCTGTACCTCTGAACAGCTCAATGCTCATCAAGGTATTCGTGAATGTTTGCCGTATATCAACGATCTCACTAAAGAACTACATATTAAATTAAAGCTCTCTTTAACCTTTAGACCTGAGACTTTACCTAATGATCCCGATCGTTTCAGACTATACACAGCTAATATGGGTAAGATTGAAACCTGCTTTTATATCTTAGGTAAAGGAGCTAATCCTGAGCGTCCATTTACAGGTTTCAGCCCTACTCTTGTTGCCTCAAAAATCATCTCTGCAATTGAATTAAATTCTGCGTTAACTGAAGATTTATCTAATCGCGCTCTACTGCCCACTTTTAACTATATACGCACCCACAATAACCGTTCGGCAAATACGCCAAATTCGACAATATTAAGTTTTTCTATTCCCTTTATAAATATCGATCTTATCGATCTTATCGAGATCTTAAAGCAAGTAGCAGCTGAGAGCTTAGAACAAGCTGCAACTTTAATTGATGATCGCCATGCAAAATTTGATTTTATTCAAGGGAATAATTTTGAAGCTTTAACCGGAGATGCTGAAATCATCTCTTACTCCGATCTTTTCTACAGAGCCTCGCGTCATTATCGTGGTAACCTAGCCTCAGCTATCGAAGGTTTATTGCAAAATTGTGCAGCTGAGGGACTTAGCAGTCAAGATACAGCTAAGAACGTTATTGAAAGATTAGTTGATTTAACCTCATTGCCTAGACCTTCAATTATTGTTTATTTTGGTAATGATTTCATTCCGCAACAGCTCTTACGAAAAAATCATAGTGAAGATCGCGATCTCTATATAAGATTGAATAGTGCTATTGAAGAATTTAACTTTCTAAAAGAAACTAAAACCTTAGATATTGAAAATGAATGCCAACCTAATGATGGTTGTTTCATTCGCCCTGTAGGTATTGATGCGGCTTTAAAGTCCTTAACCAATGAAAGCCCTATTCCAGTTAATACCTTCTATAATCTCAATGCGCCGTGTGTAAGCGTCACTTATAAAGGAGGAGATCTCTATACTCCTTATGAACACGTTGATAGCGATTTCTTCGTTCAAATGCAATATTTATTAGATAAGCTTTTAAACTGCCTTAAAGACGAAAGATAAACTCCCTACGCCTTTGACTTTCTCCCCTTGCTAAAGCAAGGGGAAAAAGTCAAATATAAAAGTTTAATCTGAGCCTTTTATCAACTCCGAGGCTTTAAAAATTATCTTCAAAACCGTATCCTTAGCCATTATAGGATTATGCTTTTCTAAAGACTGTAAAATTTCATAATGATCAGCTAAGGTCTCTATCATTTCTTCTTTGTTTTGACGATAAGTTTTAACAATTGAATATTGTAAAAGTTTTGAAACAGACTTTCCTATCTTAAAAAATACCCGATTTTGTGTTGCCTTAAACAGATACTGATGAAATAGCACGTCAGCTTTGCAAAACAATTCTTGAGAATTGGTTGATAGCTTCATCTGCTCATAAATTTCACGCAAGATCTGCAGATCTTTATCAGTACAACGTACAGCGGCAAGCTCTATAGCTTTAGGCTCAATTTCTTTTCTAAATTCATTAAATTGCAAATATAATTCATGATTATTGTTATCAGACAAACACCAGTCAATAAGATCGTCATCGAAAAGATTCCAATCATCAGCGCTACAAACCCGCCAACAACTATGCATTTTCTTTTCTATCAGACCTTTTTCAGCAAGTCCCTGTAAAACCTCACGTATAACACCTCGTGAGACTTGATACTCAAGAGCCAAGCTATTTTCTGAAGAAAACATATCGCCACAGCTAAAATCACTGTTAATTATCTTTTTTCCAATAATTTCAGTTAATTGTGAGGTTTTACTTGTTTCTTTAATCATATATATATACAAAAAATATTTAAAACTCTTAAAAATTTTATTTTTTTAAGAGAAAAGATACAAGCGCCAACCATCTAAAAGAATGATTGGCGCTTTAACTCAAAGCAAGAACCTATCTATAAACTAAATCAGGCAGGATTGTTACAATCTTAGGAATAAAGACTAATAACAGCTGACAGAGCAACATTGAAATTACAAAAGGCATAATTTGTGCTGACAATTTGCTGATCTTAGATCCTGTAATTCCTTGTGCAACGAACAGATTTACACCTACAGGTGGCGTAATCAAACCTAACTCAGTACCAATAATTAAGATAATACCAAAGTGGATCGGAGATACGCCTAATTCCACTAAAATTGGTAAAAATAGAGGTGTATAAATTAAGATCTGTGCTGCAGTCTCAATAAACATGCCTGAAATTAGTACCAAAATTACAAAGAAGCATAAAATTAAGGTTGCATTATCTGTAACTGATAAAATGGCCTCACCAATTAGCTGAGGGATCTGCATCATTGTTGTATAGCGAGCAAATGCAGTTGCAAAGCCTAAAATGATAATTACAGAACCGGTTGTAACAGCAGATTTCACAATAATCTTGGGCAGATCTGAAAATTTAAGCTCTTTATGGACAAATAAACCTATGATCAAGGCATAAAACACGGCCACAATAGAAGCTTCAGTTGCAGTAAAGATACCGCAATAAATACCGCCTAAAATAATAACAGGTGTCAATAATGACCACACAGCTTCTCTTAGAGTAGTAAATACTCTCGCTAAAGAAAAAGCTTGCCCCTCACCAGTATAGCCACGTTTTTTAGAGATGATATAAACCACAATTATCAAACCTAAGCCGACTAAAGCTCCAGGAATAAATCCTGCAGTAAAGATCTCTCCTATGGAAACCTCTGCGGTAACAGCATAAATGATCATAGGAATTGACGGCGGAATCAAAATACCTAGAGATCCTGATGCTGAGGTTAAAGCTCCTGAAAATTCTGGAGAATAACCTTTACGTACCATTGACGGGATCATCATTGAACCAATAGCAGCAACTGTTGCCGGAGAAGATCCTGAAATGGCCGCAAAAAACATACAAGCCATAACCGTTACAATACCTAAGCCACCGGTAACATTGCCAACTAAGGATGAGGCAAAATTTACTAGACGCTGAGACAGACCGCCTGTTTCCATAAGATAACCGGTTAAAATAAACATAGGAATGGCAAGATAGGTATAGTTATCTAAGCCAGCAAAACACATTTGTGATACGAATCCTAAAGGTATATCTGCCTGGAACAAAGCAAAGGCAATAGATAAACCAATAGAAATAGCTATAGGGAATCCAATTGCTAAAGCTAGGATAAAGACTCCCATCATTATAAGAAAGCTTTCCATATGGACTCCTATTTATTCTCTTCAACTTTTTCATTGAAGTTTTTCAAGCTTTCAATGATATTTACTAAAACACGTACTGCCATCAGTACAAAAGTTACAGGGATAATCATAAATATATATCCCATGTCCCACTCTAAAACTGGGCTTAATGTTTCTAAAGAATCATAAGCAAACAAATAGCCTTCATAGGCAATAAGTAAATTAAAGGCACACCAAACAATATCAACAAAGAGATTCATATATTTAAAAACATGTGGTGACACAAAGTTTTCTATAATCTCTACGCGAACATGACGCTTATGAGCTATGCCTAACGATGCTGAAATATATACCAAAGCAATAAAAGCATAGCGTGATAATTCCTCAGTCCAATCTAAAGGAATAGGAATAACACCAAAACGTGACACAATTTGGAAAAAGCCAAAAACTAAAAGAGCTGAAAATAAAAAAATAGCGATAGTTTCTTCTAGGCGATTCCACATTAATATAAATAAATGCATAAAACCTGACCTTACAAAAAGTTGCCCCATGCAAATGGGGCAAGCAAAAGTTACTTAGCTAAAGAGGCTTTAACTTCATCGATAGATTTCATTAAATCGTTGAAGAACTTTTCATTAATTTTCTTGCCTTCTTTCTCAACTACAGCGACTGCAGTATCACGAATGCGTTGAGCTTCCTTAGGCTCTAAAACAGTAACCTCGACACCAGAGGCTTTAATTTCTTCTAAAGCACCAGCATCATCACTTTGTACAGCTTCGCGCATATAGTCACGAGCGATATTACAACCTTCCTGAATAATCTGCTGTTGCTCAGGAGTTAAACTGTTATACCAACGCTTGCCAACTACAAATAAAACCCACTCATAACAATGTTGAGTTAAAGTTAGATATTTTTGGACTTCATGTAATTTGTTTGAAGATATATTTTTAAGCGGATTTTCCTGGCCATCAATTACACCCTGCTGACAGGCTGAGAATACCTCAGACATTGCCATAGCTGTAGGATTAGCACCTAAAGCCCTGAAAGTAGCAATATGGCTTGGGTTCTGCATTACGCGCAATTTAATGCCGTTGAAATCTTCTAAGGTCTTAATTGGACGGACATTATTGGTAACGTTACGATAACCAAAATCACCAAAGCCTAAGCCTACAAAACCAGCTTTATCTAATTTCTTTAAGAGTTCTTGACCCCATTCACCATCAACAACTTTATCCGCAATTTCCTGGCTTTCAAATAGATACGGTAATGAAAGAATAGTTACGTCTTTTACAAATCCACCTAATACTGCAGGTCCAGGTAGGTTCATCTGAGCAATACCCACCTTGATACTATCTAAAACCTCTTTGTCATTACCTAATTGTGTTGCCGGATACAGATCGACCTCAATCTCACCGTTAGTCTTCTCTTCAACATATTTTTCAAATAGACGCATACCACGAACCTCAAAGTGAGACTCAGGTACACCAAGACCAACCTTCATGGTAATAGCAGCATTAGCAGGACTTTGGAATAAGAACAAACCAGAAGCTAAAGCAACAGCTGTGGCTAAACTCTTCAATTTCATAAATAACTCCCTATATTTGAAAATTAAAATTTTTATTTATCTAAAATTGAGGAAAATTCTTCTAAGAAATTATCGATATCTTCATAATCCTTAGCAGTTAAAGTCCACTCAGGTTTACGACAATAAGCACTATCGATAATGCCGCGCTTATTAAGAATAACCTTTTCTACTTTGATGATGTATTCAGGATGAGACATCCAAATTCGTACATATTTCATCAATTTTTCATGAAGCATTTGCGCCTCATCTTTTTTGTTATCTTTCCATAAGCGATTTATTTCAATATAGATTTCGGTAAAGGAACATCCTGGCATAGTGCCTTTACCACCGGCATTAAGCACGTCCAACATATAAAGGCCGGCATATCCAATTAAAATTTTGGCATTAGGAGCAAGCTGTAACATGCCTTTGACATAATCCATAGGTGGATTAGGCTCAAGCTTGAAAACGGCGTTCTTGTACTTCTTTTCAATTGTTGCCATCTCTTCAACAGGGATGATTTTCTTTGTCTCACCTGGTGCATATTGAACAAGCACAGGGATTTTTACAGCATCCAAAATGCTAAAAATATGTTCCTTTATCTGTTCAATATTTGGATTTAAAAAGAATGGAGGTAAAACCATTAAGCAATCTGCACCTAATGACTCATAATACTGTGCACGCTTTACCGCAACTTCAGTTGCATGATCGGTAATTGAGAGCACAGAATAAACTTTACTGTCTTTAGTTTTTGAAATTAAAAGACGAGCTAAATCATCGCGCTCTTGATCTGTAAGCTTATGAAATTCGGTGGCAATACCAAACATAGTAATACCATCAGCTCCAATTGCTATCTCATGATCGATAAGCTTGCTCATACTCTCTAAATCTAATGAACCATCATCTTTAAAGGTACCTGCAATTACCGGATTAACCCCACAAATTTCTTTTTCCATAATTTATC
>URKL01000105.1 GCA_900548485.1 uncultured Succinatimonas sp. | reverse complement strand
ACGTAAAAAAGTATGTCGCTGGCAAAGATGTTCATAACGTACGGGACCTCCTCGGTTTTATGTGCCCAAGGATTTTCTGTTGACTGCTCACTTATGATTATTGGAACTAGTTCTCTAGCTGAATATGCTTCAGCACCAAGACCTGCTGATAAAGCTTTTACTCCTGCCTTAGCTAAAATGATTGTTATGGCTGCTAGAGCTGCACATGAATTACATATTCCCGTAGGTGTTGCTGGACGTTATGCCCCACGAGTTGAACTTTTAAAGTTCTTCTATAAACTAGGTGTAACCTACTATGCTGTCGATGGTTATCAAATAACCCGTATGCGTAATGCGGTAGAACAATTAAATATCGATTCTCAATGCGAGCCTGCTTTTGATATCAATCTCTATAATGAGGTAATGAATATTTTTACAGGCAAAGAGTTATCTGCGCTTATAAATCGGCTTAACCTGCATTGATCAATGCATATTTTATATAAATACTTATTTAGGATTATTTGAGGATAATTATGGGAATTTTATCCATGCTTTTTGGAAAGCGTGATGCTGTATCAGTTGCTAGAGAAGATGCAGATTTAGAGCTCATTGCGCCTGTAAGCGGCTCATTATTACCCCTATCTGATGTTCCTGATCTGGTAATTTCTGAATGTATTGTAGGAGATGGAATTGCCATCATTCCTGAAAATCAAGAAATATTAGCTCCTTGTGACGGCATCATCTCAAGATTACTTTCATCTCAAAATGCCTTTGCCATTAGAGCAGATTGTGGAGTTGAGATCTATGTAACTTGTGGAGTTGGAACTCGTCGCTTTAGTGGTGAGGGCTTTGAAGCTCAAATAAAAAATGGAGACAAGGTCAAAAAAGGAGAGGTTATTATTAAATTTGATATGAACAGAGCTTCATCAAATTTAAAATCAACTGTAACCTCAATAATTGTAGTCAAATCATCTGCAGATATTGCCAAAGTAGCTGTAGCATCAGGTAAGGTTACCGCGGGAGAAACTCCTTGCGCTTGGATTGCTTTAAATCATTAAAGTTAAAAAAAAAATAATGTTAACCACAAAAAAGCCATCATAAAATATGATGGCTTTTTGTTATTTAAGTTTTGACTTAAAAAGTCTAGTCGAGATTGCTTACGATCTCTTCAACAGTCTTCTTGGCATCGCCGAAGCACATATAAGAGTTATCCTTGAAGAATAACGGGTTCTGAACGCCAGCGTAACCAGTATTCATAGAACGCTTGAAGACGATAACATTGCGAGCTTTCCAAACTTCCAATACCGGCATACCAGCAATAGGAGAGGTCGGATCTTCTGCAGCAGCCGGGTTAACAGTATCGTTAGCACCGATTACTAATACAGTATCAGTCTCTTCAAAATCATCGTTAATCTCGTCCATTTCGAAGACGATATCATAAGGGACCTTAGCCTCAGCTAAGAGAACGTTCATATGGCCTGGCAGACGACCTGCTACTGGGTGAATAGCAAAACGAACATTAACACCGCGAGCCTTCAACTTCTCAGTCATAGAGGCAACAGCGTTTTGAGCTTGAGCTACAGCCATACCATAGCCCGGGGTGATGATTACGGAAGAAGAGTTCTTCAATAAATCAGCAACCTCATTAGCTTTCATCTCGTGATACTCACCAACTTCCTCATCCTTCTTAGCTACAGGGGCATTACCAAAACCACCGGCAATTACGGAGATGAAGGAGCGGTTCATAGCCTTACACATAATGTAGGACAGAATAGCACCTGAAGAACCTACTAAAGCACCGGTAACAATCAAAAGATCGTTACTGAGCATGAAGCCTGAAGCAGCAGCTGCCCAACCGGAATAGGAGTTCAACATAGAAATTACTACCGGCATGTCAGCGCCACCAATAGCAGCAACTAAGTTGATACCGAAAGCAAAAGCGATGAGGGTCATCAATACTAACGGAGTGGTAGGAGCCTCTTCTGCAGACATGAACCAAACCATCAATAAAATAGAAACTACAATAGCAGCTAAATTCAAGAAATGACCGCCAGGTAACTGTAACGGAGCAGACTTGAAGATACGCAATTTGTAAGTACCATTGAGTTTACCATAGGCAACAATAGAACCTGTAAAGGTTACAGCACCAATGAATACACCCAAGAATACCTCTGCTAAATGAGTATTGTCAGCATGCGGAGTTTCGATAAAGCTGTTATAGCCAACTAAAACAGCGGCCAAACCTACGAAGCTATGCAAACAGGCAATCAACTCAGGCATTTGAGTCATCTGTACTCTCATAGCTACAAAGATACCGATGCAAGCACCGATTACCATAGCTAAGATGATGAGTACAACACCAATAACACTGTTTACAGAGAAGAAAGTAGTAAACAGAGCTAAAGCCATACCAACCATGCCAGAAAGACAGCCATACTTAGCAGTTTCCTGTTTGGAAAGACCAGCTAACGCCATGATGAATAAAAGCGCAGCTAGAATATAGGCAATAGTACCTAATGAAGTCATTTTTATTTTTCTCCCTAGCCTTATTTCTGCTTTCTAAACATTGCTAGCATACGGCGAGTTACAGCGAAACCACCGAAAATATTGATGGAAGCAATCAATACACCGATAAATGCAAAAATACCGGTTAATACGCCACCTGTAAACTGCAACATGGCACCAACCACGATAATGCCAGAAATAGCATTAGTTACAGACATCAACGGAGTATGAAGCGAATGGGTAACGTTCCAAACAACATAATAACCGACTACGCAGGCTAAAACGAAGACGGTAAAGTGCGGTAAGAACTCAGTCGGAGCAAATAAGCCTATGAGCAAGAAGCAGGCTAAAAGCACTGCTAAGCATCCGTATTTTAATACTGGAGAAGCTTTCTTCTGCTCAATCTTAGCCGGAGCTGCGGCAGGCTTAGCCTGAGGAGCTGCAGATACACTGATCTTTGGCGGCGGGAAGGTAATCTCACCATCGCGAGATACAGTCATGTTACGTAAGACTACATCTTCAAAGTCGATAACAGCATTACCATCTTTAGCCTTGCATAAGAGCTTACTTAAATTTACTAAGTTAGTAGCATAAAGCTGTGATGACTGAGCCGGTAAACGAGAAGCTAGATCGGTATAACCGATGATCTTAACGCCATTATCAGTTGTAATAACTTTACCTGCAACAGTGCACTCGCAGTTACCACCGCCAGCTGCAGCCAAGTCAACAATAACAGAGCCTGCCTTCATGCTTTCTACCATTTCCTTGGTAATTAAGCGAGGAGCTGTCTTACCTGGAATAGCGGCAGTAGTAATGATGATATCAACATCCTTAGCCTGCTGAGCAAATAACTCCATTTCGGCCTTGATGAATTCATCACTCATGGTCTTAGCATAACCATCTGAAGAACCACCATCCTCATTCTTAAAGTCTAACTTTAAGAATTCACCGCCCATAGACTTAATCTGATCGGCTACCTCTAAACGAGTATCAAAAGCACGAACAATAGCTCCTAGGGAGTGAGCAGTACCAATAGCAGCTAAACCTGCAACACCAGCACCAATTACTAAAACTTTTGCCGGAGGAACTTTACCTGCAGCTGTTACCTGACCTGTAAAGAAGCGACCAAACTCATGAGCAGCTTCAACTACAGCGCGATAGCCACTGATATTGGCAGTAGAAGACAAAGCATCTAAGGACTGGGCACGAGAAATACGTGGCACCATATCCATAGCCATTACAGTAACTTTCTTAGCGTTTAACTTATCAACAAGTTCTTTATTTTGAGCAGGACGAATGAAGCTAACCAGAATCTGGCCTTCCTTCATCAGCTTAATTTCATCATCGTTAGGAGCATTGACCTTGAAAATGATGTCGCTGTTCCAGACGTCCTTCTTTACAATTTTAGCACCGGCAGCCATATAAGCATCATCGGTGAAACTGGCTAAAGCACCAGCAGTACTTTGAACTGCTACTTCAAAGCCAAGCTTTAAGAGTTTTCCGACGGTATCAGGAGTTGCAGCAACTCGTGTTTCGCCCTGAAGACTCTCTTTTGGAATACCAATCAGCATTGCATTTTCCTGTATTTAACAATCCTAAAAAGGATCAATATTATTGTTAACGGACAGATTATTCTGACACTGTTACATTATATATTTACAAAGGATATCTTATATATGAAGATACAAGCCTTTAGCTAAAACGACGTATAGATCACAAAGTAAAGACTAATTTCTTCACCCTCTCATTATATGATATGGTACGTAAATTTAACTGCTAAATATGGCTAACATACCAACGTATATTTTGCACCATTACAAGGCAATATCTAAATCAATATTTTCAAGATGCATTGTAAAGGCATCCTCTGCAGGCTCACCTCCACTAGAGGAATAATATTCTCGTCTTACTCCTGTAATCTTAAAACCAAATTTTTTATACAAATTCTGAGCCACAAGATTAGATCGCCTTACTTCAAGAAAACATTCTTTAACCTCACAATTTAAAGCTTCTTGTAAAGTTGCCTTTAAAAGCATAGAGCCTAATTTTCGTCCTTGATAATCAGGATCAATTCCTATAGATAATAGATCTGTACAAAATTTTGTATTATAAATTACTGAAAAACCTATTAAATTATTTCCTGCAAACAAACCTATAATCTTATAAATATCACTAAAACATTCACATAAAGATTGCAAAGTCCAAGCATTTTTTTGAGTACGTACCTCGATAATTTCCATTATTGAGACTAAATGCTTATCTTCTGGGCCTAAGACTCTTGTTGTAAAAAACTTCAGATTTTTATTTTTTTCCATGAATAAGTTTCTCCGGGATATGTTTTTGTAGAAACTCCCAAACCTCTCTTTTACCCTGTTGTAAATAAACCACAAGCCCTTGTTCCGGTCTTTCTTTGTCATCTAAAATCAAAATATCGCTTGGTAAATAGTGATATTTAGAATCGTAATTCTTGATATCAAGCCCGCATTTATCTAAATATTGAATAAATTGCGCTAAATAATCTACTTTACTATCAATACTTAAAAAAATATCTGCTCTTTTAGGACGTAAACGCCAATAAGATTCATTAACTCTTTGATTTTCAATATTTCCTTCAACAATAAAATGTTCAAGGTTTGGACTCACTAAAACACCATCAACCATAGGCATGTTGCCAACTTGATTTTGCAAACTTACATTTAAGATTGAGGGATCATCTATATGATTTATTGTTTTTTCATGAGCATTTGTAGTATTTATATACTCATTTTTAGATAAATCAGAAATATTTTCTTGAAGATTTTGAATCTCAACTTGATTTTCTAAAGGAGAACTATCGTTTAAGAGATCTGAAGAATTTTCATCTAAAAAAGGTTGTGGATTAATTTTAAGTTTGTCTTTGGCTCTAAGGTGCCATTCTATAAATTCTTCATTAAAAATCATTATATTCCTCAATTGCTTTTTAGCTTTTAACTATTATATTTTCATCGGTACTTTTTTATCATTACTTATTTTTATAATTTAAACACAATCTCTCTTTTTAAATATTACTTTAGATCTAAGCTAAAAAAGACATATTTAATAAAGGAAAAAAATTATGCCTTTAACTTATTTATCACACCCTCTTTTGCAATACAAAATTAGTAAACTTCGCGACGCTAATATAAATTGTCACAGCTTTAGACAAATTACCGAACAAATTGCTGAAATAATGACAATTGAGGCTTTACAAGATATTCCTACAGAAACTATAAGCGTTTCTACCTGGTCCGGATCCACTCCTGGAGTAAAAATTGATGAACAAAAGTTAACTATTGTCCCTATCTTAAGAGCTGGCGTAGGCATGCTAAATGGCGTTCTTCATTATCTAAACGATGCCTCTGTAAGCGTTTTGGGCATGTATCGTAATGAAGATACCCTAACTCCCACACCCTATTATGAGAAATGCGTTAAAAATATTGCTGAATGTACAGCCTTAGTAATCGATCCAATGTTAGCTACTGGAGGATCCTTATCAGACGCTATAACTCTCTTAAAATCTCGTGGCTGTAAAAAAATTAAAGCTATGGTAATTGTTGCTGCACCAGAAGGTATAAAAAAAATCAATACAGATCATCCAGATATTGAACTCTATGTAGGTGCTTTAGATGATCATCTCAATGAAAATGGTTATATTATTCCTGGTCTTGGCGATGCAGGGGATAAGATTTTCGGAACAATCTAGCAATTAAAAGTAATCTTAATGCATTTGATCCTAATGTACTAAAGCAAAATAACTTCTATCGGTTCAAATAGGACCGATATTTTAAGATTGCTTAAATACAAACAGTTATGACTATTGTATGCTAAAAATTGACTTGAGAGGGGATTTAAGAATTCTGCTTGAGATGGCAGGGGCAGAAAGACTCGAACTCTCAACCGTCGGTTTTGGAGACCGCTGTTCTACCATTAGAACTATGCCCCTGCAAAATGTTGTGTCATTATGTCATAGAAAATAAAATTGTCAAGTTTTTTTTATTTTTTTGTAGAATTTTCTAGAAAATATAATTTATTAGTTTTATAGATTACAAAAAAAATTAAAATTCAAA
>URKL01000104.1 GCA_900548485.1 uncultured Succinatimonas sp. | reverse complement strand
GCACACTACATCCTCGCACTGAAGTACGAGGTTTTGTGTGCCTAAAATTTGATAAGGACTTTTTTATGCACAAAATTTATCCTTTGATGCTATCAGCTATTCTTTGTAGTTTTATATCTACTGCCTATGCAAGTCCCCTAAATATTGAAAAAATCAGTAATAATGCAGATAACAATGCTGAAAATTGTCTTATCTTCAATAAAGATATTGAAAAAAGTCCACTTATCTTCGATCTTAAAAATTATTTAAAACTCTATGATGGCAAAAAAGAGATTAGCTATAGTCATATCGCAATGGCCAATCAAATTTGTCTTTATAATTTAAAATATGGCCATAACTACAAAGCTGTTTTGGCACCAAACTTTATAAGCAGCGATGGTAGTAAAAATAACAATACCATTGAAAAGGACTTTGTAACGGCTGATGCCAAAAGTTCTATTTCCCTTGTAAAAGGTTCTCTTTTAAGTGCACAAGAACAAAATTCTTTAAAGCTTACTACTTGTAATCTTGATGAAGTTGAATTGCATTTATACAAACTCTCAGAGCACGATCTTCATGATAATAACCTTTATTCCTATATACAAAATCAAAATTTAGATAATTATGAAACACTCAAGCTCATCCATAATAACGCTGCCTTTTTAGGCAAAAAATTACTCACCTTACCTAAAAAAGCTAATGAAAATATAAACTCTAATATAGACTTTAAAGAACTAGGTGCTAAAGACAATTATGGCATCTATCTTATTGCTATAACTAAAGCGAATATTGATTTTAGCGATCCATTTTTAAATGATAACGATCTCTACTTAAGTCGCATTATTATGGTCTCTGATATCGGTATCAGTGCCTATAAAGGCAATGATGGTTTAACTATAGCTTTAAGATCTCTAAAAAAGGCTTCACCTTATAAAGGTCTTAAGGTGAATTTGCTTTCAACAAATAACGAGATTTTAGCCACAGAAACCAGCGATAAATATGGCTATGCTCACTTCCCTAAAGAGCTTTTAGAAGGTAAAGGCGGTCATACGCCAATGGCTGTTTTAGTAAGTGATGAAGATGACAGCTTAGTTTTAGATTTACGCCAAGATAAACTGTATTTTGAAAATTCAGGACGAGAGATCAAAAATTCGCTCTATGAAATCTTCGCTTATGTTGATCGCGATCTTTTAAGTCCAGGCGATACCCTAAACTTCAATGCGCTCCTTCGCGATCCCGATCTTAAAGCAGTAAATGCAAATGCTTTGATTTTAACGCTTAGTAATCCCTATGGAGCTATAATCGAAAAGAAAACTATTAAAAATCAAGGTGCCGCATCTTTCAGTACAAGTTTTGACTTTGATCAAAGCTTACCTGAAGGCTTTTATACACTTTCTTTAAGTTTAGATGGACAAAACGAGCTTTATCGTAAGGAAATATCTTTATTTAAATTTAAACCTCAGGCCTTTAGCATGGATGTTACTGACAACATCAAAGCCTTTAAAGCAGGACAGACAGGAACTTTAAATTTAAAATATACCTTCAACTACGGCGCCCCTGTAAGCTCTGCTATTACCGATGGCTTCATGCGCACAGTACCTGACAATTATCCTTTTGATAAACTTAAAGATTTTTATTTCGGTCCGGATACAACCACAAATCAAGGATATAACACTATCCCCTTAGGCAATTTTATCTCCGATAAAAAAGGCAATACTAAAATAAGCTTTAACCTTGATGAGAGCGCCTATCCACAAACTTTATATTTAAACCTCAATGCTAATGACAATCTGGGTAGCTCAAACTTTAAATCTTTAAGCTATAAGATCACCGCCTCTGACGATGTCATAGGAGTCAAACGTTTAGACGCTAATAATTTTGCTATCACTCAAAAGAACCCTGATGGTGAATTTGTTAAGGGAGATATTGATTATCAACTGTTTAAATTAAGAACTACTTGGCAATATGCTTATGAAAATGGTTCTTGGCGTTACACCCCAGTTGAAATCAAAATGCCGGTAACTTCAGGCACAATAACCTTAAATGAAGAGATTCTTGATAAGAGCTCTTTAAAACTAGATCTTGAAGATGGCAGTTATTGCCTTGAACTTAATAACCATAAAGCTCTAACCTCTTTCCGTTTCTATCAAGGCTATTTCAATCCCGATAATGCCAATAAACCAGAACAATTTGCAGTAAGTCTTGATAAAAAGAACTATATACATGGAGAAAACGCCAAACTTAGTTTTGAACTTCCCTTTGATGGTTATGCCGATCTAGTTTTAGGTACAAATAAATTAGGTGCAATTAGCCACCACAAAGTCCATAAAGGTCAGAATGAAATTTCTGTAAATATAGATGAAGATATGGGTACAGGTATCCATGCTCTCATTTCTGTATATACAAAAGAACAATCCAAAACTCCTTCTATTCGTACCATAGGCCTGGTGTATATACCAATTGAAATTGAAAATTCAGCGCTTTCGATTACAGCTACACTTCCTGATAAATTAAAACCTAATGACGATCTTGAGATCCCACTTACTATCACAGGTGGTGAAGGTAAAACTTACTATACAGCAGCTTTAGTCGATGAAGGGATCTTAGGTCTTACTAATTTTAAAGCCCCAGATCCTTTAGCCTATCTAAATGCAACAAAACTCTTTGCGCTTGATGTTTACGATCTTTACGGTTATTTAATGAAGAGTGCTACTGATTTAAAACAAGGCTATGGTGCTGATTCCTTAGCCCTTAATGCGAAAATGGCAGGACAAAATCCCCTTTCTGTAAGAGAAAAACTCATAAGTCTTTATCAAGGAGTAACTGAGATTAAAGACGGTAAAAGCGTGCTTAAATTTAAGCTCCCTAAACGCCAAACTGGCGCCAAGCTTATGATTGTAGCTTGGAATGATACCGCTTTAGGCTCTTTTAGTGCAGATCTAAAGATTCACGACAAAGTCTCCATTCATACAGCAATACCTCTATATGCCTATGCCCAAGATATAATCAATACTAATCTTGCTTTAACTAATCTTGAAGATAAGGCTAGCTCTTATAAACTCAATCTTAATTGTGAAGGTGCAGTTAAATGCGCTATCGTAAAAGATTTTGCTTTAGAAAAGTTCAATGCTAAAGAACAAATAAATTTCAAAATTGAGACTGTAAAACCTGGAGATGGTTTAGTTAATCTAAGCCTTAAAGGAGATAATTATAATTTTACAGATAGTTACAAAGTTGATGTTTTAGATCCTGCTTTACAAGTTTTATCTTTTAATTTTTCAGATAAAAACGCAGATCTAAATGTAAATGCTCAGGATTACCTTGATGTATCTAAAACTCATAGCTCTATACCTAATCTCATCTCCGAGAGTTTACTTTTAAAAACACTTGCAGATGAGATCAAATCATCAGCTGATGCTTTTTATACTTTAAATACCCTTTTATGTATTAAAGATAGCGATGCTGATTTATATGCTAAACATCAAGAAGCGATTGATATAAAAATAAATAATGGCTTAAAACTTTTAACTGCACTTACCGATCCTCGCGGTTATTTGCATGATTTTTATGATAGTCGCTTAAGCTTAGATGTCGCTTACTTATTAAGACGAGCTGTTGCTGATGGCTTTAAGGTTAATTCTGAGGCTTTAAAACGTGGTGACTATCTCATAGCAAATACCTCTCAAGGTTACGATCTTACCTTAGCTACTGTAGCTTTAAAATACAGAGCTTTAAACGGAGAAAATGTTTTAGCTCAAAGCCGATATCTATTTGATGCCCAACGTGAGCCCAATATCGAAAGTCTCGCACAATTTGCCTATATTTTTACGATCTTAGGCGATAAGGAGCGCGCTTTATTAGCTATTGATAAAGGTATTGAGCAACTTGAAAAAGTCTCTACACTTATCAAAGAAAATAAATTTAATGAGGCTTACCGGATCTCATCTAAGGCTAAACTTGATGCCCTAAATTTAGTCGGTGCTTATCTAGGCTTAGATAGCTATGAAAATATGCCTGTATATTTAAAAAATGCTTTACAAACAAATATTCAAGGCCCTCTAAGTTCTAAGGCCATAAGCTTATATTTAGATATTGCTACCAAAGCACAACATACTGATAATTATCAAAATTTAATTACTTATGGCAAAGCTTATAAAGGCTTTGAAACTAAAGACACAGTGAATTTTAAACGCCAATACTTTAATGTTCATGGTGAGTCTGTAAAATGGCAAGATCTTAAAGCTGGTGACTTAATTACCATCGTAGAGTCAATTAAATTTAAAGGAGAGCCTCCTTTGGATTTAGTAAAGATTAGCTCCTTGCCAGCTAACTTAAGCTTAATTTCCAATATACCTTTTGATGAAAATTTAGGTAATTTAAAATCACCTTATAAGAGTTATATAAAAGGAACTAATTTAAGATACGAACACTATTCATACTTTGATAATGAGATCACTTCAGCCTATCGTTATCGCGTACTCTATAGTGGTAGTTTTAAAGAAGCTAGCACCATAATTTATGATGAAAACAATCCTATTTTTATAAGCTGTGATTAAAAAAATCTTGTTAATACTCCCAATAATTGCAATTTTTGGGAGTATTTTTATCTCTTCAATGCCCAAGCTTGATCGCTATGAACAAAGATCTCTTGCTGTTTATGACAGAGAAGATAATCTTATTGCCTATAATCTGACTTCTGATGGTTATTTAAGACTTAAAAGCACTGTATCAGAGGTAGATCCTCTTTATTTAAAACTCCTGCTTGCAAGTGAAGATAAACGTTTTAATTATCATCTAGGAATCGATCCTCTGGCAATTATCAGAGCTTTTTTTTCAAATTTAAAAGCAAAATCTACAGTATCAGGAGCATCTACTATTGCCATGCAAGTGGCAAGAAATTTAGATAAAGATCTCCGCTATGGTTATTACAATAAATTAAGACAAGCTCTAGCAGCTATCTATCTTACCTGTACCTTAGGGCAAGAAGAAATTCTAAATATCTACCTATCCACAGTGCCTATGGGAGGTAATCTTGAGGGAGTTAAAGCTGCATCCCTAGCTTGGTTTGGACATCTTCCTGACAGACTTACCCCTGCTGAAGCGGCCCTTTTAGTAGCTCTACCGCGCTCACCTGAAAAATTGCGTCCAGATAAATTTCTAAAAAGCGCTAGGTATTATCGCAACGATGTCTTACGTCTGGGTGTTGCTAATGGTGTAATAGCTAAAGATATTGCTGAAACTGCAACAAAAGAAGCTCTTCCTGAAAAAATGCAGAAAATTTATCAAGATGCTTTATGCTTAAAAAACTTTTTCAAAACTCCTGAAGTTTATGAATATCACACTAATCTTGACCCAAAAATCCAAGAGCTTTTAAAGAAAACCTCCAAAGATTATTTACAAGAACAAAATTCTTTTGAGACTTTAGCGGCCGTAGTTATCAATAATAAAACTTTTGAAGTTGTAGGTTACCTAGGATCGGCAAATACCGCCACCTCGCTTATGGATCTACCCCACGCTCTTAGATCTCCTGCCTCTACTTTAAAACCCTTTGTCTATGCTAAAGCTTTTGATAGTGGTCTTTTACACCCCAAAACTATTGTTTATGATGAAAAAGAGCGTTTTGGTGCTTGGGCTCCAGTTAACTACTCACATAAATTTCATGGCGCAATTACCGCAAGCGATAGTTTAGCAAATTCTTTAAACCTACCAACCTTAGACATAATTTTAAAACTAGGACCTCAAAGATTTTTCTTATGGATAAATTCCCCTAAAAATTGGGTAAAACTTGCTAAAAATACCACACCTCATGCAGGCATAAGTTTAGGAGCTGCTAGTACTAGTCTTTTTGATTTAGCTAACTTTTATGCAGCTCTTGCAAATGATGGTATATATGAAACTGCTCGCCTTCTAAAATCAGAAGAAAGATCTACAAAATATAAGCTTCTATCAGAGAGTTCAGCCCGTGCGACTTATGAGATTTTAAAAAAAGTTAGACGTCCTGATTTTGCCCCTAAATCAGAAATTAGTTATAAAACTGGTACCTCTTATCATCATGCCGATGCCTATGCTATAGGTTCTCTTTATGATTATACTGCCGCAATTTGGGTCGGGCGCCCTGACAATAGACCTATGACTATGATGAAAACGGGTTTTTCTGCGGCCTCTCCCCATTTATTCAAACTCTTAGAATCAATACCACAACAGAGAATACCCAAAGTTCCCTTAAAGGAAATTGGGGCCTTAAGCAAAGATGCCCCCTTATATCTAAGGACGATTAAAAATCCACAAACTAAAAATGAGCCATTAAAGATAGATTTTCCTCAAAACGGTAGCATTGTAAAACCTGATTTTTATGGAAATATCTATGTCCTTACTAAAAATACACAAGGAGAGGTAATCATGACTATAAATGGAGAAATTGCCCCTGATACTTCATTTGCCCCTCAACATGAAGGTTTTTATAATGTCTGTGTTGCAGATGAAAACGGGCAAAGTGATTGCGTTAATTTTAAAGTAATACTCAATCATTGATATTCCACTAAGTTATCTTATCTGCGTTATTGCTGACATCTAATGCTGTATCCCGTCGGCAGATGTTTGCAAAACTCCGCACAACAAAATACCTGAAAGCCGTCGCC
>URKL01000103.1 GCA_900548485.1 uncultured Succinatimonas sp. | reverse complement strand
ATATGGGAGCGGTAAGATTCTGTACATTTTCAAACGGTAGATATGAAGACACCATCAAGTCCCTAACTGTTACAGAGCTAGACAAGCGGATTGCAGTATTACAGAAAAAACTAAAAAACAAAGAAAAAGGTTTAAAAAGAAGATTAAAAAACGTAAGAAGAATTTCAAAACTTCACAAGAAGAAAGGCAAACATTCGAAATAACCACTTGCATAAGCTCAGTACAGAAATAAGCAAAATCATGATTAAATTGTTCTATATTGTCTGAAGGATGAGGAATATTCTTTAAACAGCTTGAATATAAGCAAAAGACAAGAGGACAAATTTTTTTAAAGATAAATCCCAAGAATACGAACAGGAAGTGAACTTTCAAAAGAGTCAGCACTGTGAACCCACCGAAGCTAGGAAGTAATCTAAGCAGTAGGAATCCCCTTGCTTTAGCCATGGGAGGAAGTCAAATATTTACCCAAGATATGCCTTTAATTTGCCATTAAAAGGCACAAAATAACCTCTATTTCACTTGTCTCTAAATTATGAGTTATATTAAGTCAACCTATGGGTAAGGACTTATGTCAATAAAAAGGAGGTTATCCTTGAAAAACCAAAAAATAAGTTATGAAAAAAAATTTGAGCTTATGGATAAAGAGGCTTTAGCAACAATTATCCTAGCGATCTTTATTACTGTAGCTTTTTGGCTAGCCATTTGGCTTTTAAAAGATTTTCATACGACCCTCTTAAAAATGCCTTTATGGTTCACTGTTTCTTGTATCGGAGGTTACCTGCTTTCAGTTGTAGGTGTAATTGTTTTAGTTAAATACTTTATGTATAACTTCGATCTGGACAATGATGAGGATGAAGATCATGAGCATTAATGCAACAATTTATCCTGTAATCTTTTTCTTAATTATTCTTTTAGGCATTGGTATTTATGCAAATCGTGGCTTAAAAAGAAGTAAAAACTTCCAAAAAGAATACTTTATAGCTAACCGTAGTTTAGGCGGAGTGGTTTTGGCTATGACCTTAGTCGCAACCTATGGCTCGGTAAGCTCGTTTGTCTCAGGACCTGGTATTGCTTGGAATTTAGGCTATGGATGGGTAGTCTTTGCTGCACCGCAAATTATTACTGGTTTTTTAATTTTAGGTATTATTGGCAAAAAATTAGCAGTCTTATCCCGTAAAACAGATGCTTTAACCATCATTGACATTATTGAAGAGCGTTTTCACAATAAATCTCTATCTTTATTGTTATCTTTAGTCCTACTTATTTTCTTTACAGCTATGGTAGTCGGACAATTTATAGGTGGAGCGCAGATCTTCGCTGCTATTACTGGTCTTAACTACAAAATTGGTTTAATTTTATTTGCCACAGTTACTGTTATTTATACTTCATCTGGATTTAAAGCGGTTGTTCTTACTGACACTATATGCGCCATATTGATGTTAGTAGGCATGTTCTGTTTAGGCTACGTAATTTTAGATAAAGGCAGTGGCTTAGATGGCATTACAGCAACTATCTCTCAAATAAATTTAGATGAAAGTGGCTATTCTAATAACTTTAAACCTAATGCAGGTGGAGCCCTGCCATGGTCTTTACTGTTCTCCGCTTGGATTTTGGTAGGATTTGCAACTATAGGACTTCCTCAATCTGCAGTAAGATGTCTTTCTTATAAAACCACTTTCGATCTGCATAAAGCCATGATTGTTGCTACCATTGTATGTGGAGCTTTGATGATCGGCATGACTCTTTTAGGTGTTTTAGCAAGAGGTTTAGTTTTAGATTTACCCAAAGGTGGTACTGATGCAGTAATTCCTGAGCTAATTGTTAAAGAAATGAATCCTCTTTTAGCTGGTATCACAATTATAGGACCTCTAGCTGCCACAATGAGTACAGTAAGCTCTCTTTTAATTGCAGCCTCATCTGCAATTGTAAGAGATCTGTATATTCAGATTGTTGGCAATAGACACAAAGAGCTCTCTATCAAAAAAAGTAAAATTGCCTCTATACTTATTACTATTACCTTGGGATTTATCTCTATCATCTTAGCTCTATATCCTATGGATATTGTTGCCTGGGTAAATCTCTTTGCTTTTGGAGGTTTGGAAAGTGCTTTCCTCTGGCCTTTGGTATTAGGTTTATTTTGGAAGCGTATGAATGCCTCAGGGGCTCTTTTAGGAGTAATTTTTGGTCTTGGTATCTACACTGTAACTATGGCTACAGGCATCAAGTTTTTAAATTGTCACAATATTGTAATTGGTACAGCAGCTGGCTTTATCTTTTCAGTGATCGGAGCTTATCTATTTCCACATGATGATGAAAAAACTTTGAGAATATTTTTCCCGCATAAATATAAAAATACCAAAGATTAATCTTTAGCGTTAAAATTATTACATATAATATATTTAAAAAACCTCACCTTATTTAATGTGAGGTTTTTTAAGGCTTAATTATTGTTAAGCATCTATTGAATGTAACTAATATAATATTTCACATATGGATGAGCTCCTATATTAAGGACCGCCAGATAGCGGAGGCGATGTAAAATTTGTTAGTTTTACACCGAATTTAGATGAACTGGAAAGTAGTCTTAGCCATAATGGTTTGCTTTGCGATTATGATGTCGTCAAGCTACACCATGTTGATCCCATTTTTACCAATTTATCTTTCAGAAGAACTTAATTGTGATGAAAGCTCTATCAATATGTGGTCAGGCGTCTTATTTGCTATAAGTTTTGCCATCAGCGCTGTTGCAGCTCCTCTATGGGGAAAGCTTTCTGACAAGATGGGTAAAAAGCCCATGGTGATCAGATCGAGTATTTTGCTTGCGGTATCTTATTTTTTAGGCGGTATTGTCGAAACCCCTTTTCAAATGTTTTTAGCTCGAGCTTTCCAAGGAATTGCCGCTGGTTTATGGCCTGCATGCTTAGTATTACTCTCAGCATATACACCTAAGTCTAAAATTGGCATTTCCATGGGACTTATGCAAAGTGCTAATATTTGTGGCGGTATTTTAGGACCTCTCTTAGGTGGAGTATTAGCTACAGCCTTTGGTATGAGAAATTCATTCTTTGTTGGAGCTGGAGCTCTAGCTACCATAACGCTCATAACTATTTTCTTTATTAAAGAACCTCCTGCAGAACCAACTCCTGTTGATAAAACTCAAAAAATTAAAAGCAATAGTCGTGAGCTTTTGAAAAATCACGGCATTTTAGCTTTATTAATCTGTGCATGTTTAACTAACATGGTGATTTTGCAAATTCAACCTATTGCAACTATGTATGTCAAACACTTAGCTCAAGAAGGTAGTAATGTTATTTTATTGTCAGGTATTGTTTTCTCATTAGGAGGAGTTGCTGGAGCTTTAGCCTCGCCTTTTTGGGGTAAATCAGGTCAAAAAACCGGGTTTTATAAGACTCTAATTGCAGCTCTTATCTCTGCCGGTGTCTTAATTATGATTCAAGGCTTACCTAATAATTTATGGTTGTTTGCAGCCTGTCAATTTGCAGGAGGTTTAGGATTTAGTGGAATTTTCCCGTCCTGCAACGCAATTTTAATTTTACTTACTCCACCTTCACAACGTGGTTCTGGATTTGGACTATTATTCTCAGCACAAATGGTCGGCGGCGCTATCGGTCCGGTAATCGGTGGTGTCATAGCAACCTTTTTAAGCTTAGCTACAGTATATGTAGTATCTGGTGGTGTGTTATTTTTCCTAGGATTGGCTCTACTATTTTTTGCTCCACAAGCTCTTAAAGTCTCTTCAAATAGTCATCAAGAAGAAAATACCATTAATAAAGACGAATATATGGAACGTCTCAAGAAGCAGGCTTTAGATGAACTTAAACATCAAGAGCAAGAAAAGAGTTCTCACTAACTTAAGGAATTAGTATAAATATGAAAATCTTAATTGTAGTTGATATGCAAAATGATTTTATATCAGGATCTTTAGGTTCAACAGAAGCTCAAGCAATCGTGATTAAAGTAAAAGATCGCCTCAAACAGGCTATGGCCAATAACTACAAGATAATCTTTACTAAAGATACCCATTATGAGGATTATCTAAATACAGCAGAAGGTAAAAAATTACCGGTGAAGCATTGCATAAAGGCAACTCCAGGCTGGGAAATTCATCCTGAACTTTTAATCGACAATGCTTTGGTAATAGAAAAAAATACTTTCGGTTCTTTAAAGCTGTTAGATTCTTTAAAAGAATTAGCTAAAAAAGAGCCTATTGAAGAAATTGAGCTTTTAGGTTTATGCACAGATATCTGTGTTATTTCTAATGCTCTTTTAATAAAAGCTGCTTTTACAGAAACTCCTATCAAAGTAAATCGTAACTTATGTGCAGGAGTTAGCCCTCAAAGTCATGAAAATGCCCTCGCAGCAATGGCTATGTGTCAAATTGATATTATAGACTAGTCTTTTGACTTAATCTGCTAGAAGTCCTCTATCTCTTGATTTCCTCCCCTTGCTAAAGCTTGGGGATTCCTACTGCTGATATTACCGGTATCTGTCAAGATATCGGCTCTCGCTGAAGAAAGAGGCCCCCTTTTCTATAATATGGTAAATACATTCAAAAAATTGAGATCTTTTAATTAGTTACAAAGCCATATTGCTCAAATTACTTAATTAAAGATAAGCATATTCAAAATTTCTGTAGTTTAAGATCAAATATAGTAAGCATCTTGTGTACTTAAAACAAACAGAAAATTACTCTTGTGATGCTGTTAATATTTTCACAATAAGTCGTTATCTAAAATAAAGGATACGTGTTAGATATACGGGACTAAATTATGAAAATTACTAAAGTTACGGCAAAAGTTTATGAATGGAAAGGCGAGGTCGATGCTCCTAGAGCTCATTTCTCAGGATCCGCAATGGATATTCTGCCAACTAAAAAGGAAACTATGGCTTCATTTAGATTCCATGGTTGGTTAGTAGTAGAGATTGAGACTGACGAGGGTATTATTGGTTTGGGCAATTGTGCCCTAGCTCCACGTATTGCAAAAGATATCATAGATATATATTTAGCTCCGCAACTTATCGGAGAAGATCCTTATGATACTGAATACCTATGGCAAAAAATGTACAGATCTACCATTGCCTGGGGAAGAAAAGGTATTGGTATGGCCGCTATATCAGCTCTTGATATAGCTCTATGGGATATCAAAGGTAAAAAAGAACATCAGCCTGTTTATAAGCTTTTAGGTGGTAAAACAAAAGAAACCTTATGGGCTTATGCAAGTAAGCTTTATGCTAATGACAATTTAGATGAATTCTTAAAAGAAGCACAAGGATATCTTGATCAGGGTTTTACGGCAATGAAAATGCGCATCGGTTATGGTCCTAAAGATGGTCCTTATGGTATGCGTAAAAATATTGAACAGATCAAAGCATTACGTAATTTAGTAGGTCCTGATATCGACTTAATGATTGAGTGTTATATGGGCTGGACCTTAGAATATGCCAAACGCATGCTCCCCATTCTAGCTGAATATAATCTACGCTGGATTGAAGAACCGGTTATACCTGATGATATTGATGGTTATGCAGAACTTAAAGCCATGAATCTTATCCCTATTGCAGGTGGTGAACATGAATTCACCTTATTTGGATTCAAAGATCTCTTAACACGCAATGCTATTGATGTTATTCAATATGATACTAATCGTGTCGGCGGCATTACTATAGCTCAGAAAATCAATCATTTAGCTGAAGCTTTCCAAGTTCCGGTTATTCCTCATTCAGGTATGATGCATAATTACCATGTATGTATGGCAACTACAGCATCACCTATTTCTGAATTTTTCCCTGTATATAATGTTGAAGTAGGTAATGAGCTCTTTTACTATATTTTCAAAGGCGATCCTATTCCTAAAAACGGTCGTATTTCTCTTGATGATTGTAAAGAAGGCTTAGGTCTTACTTTGAATACTGAATATTTAGATAAATTCAATATTATTGTGTAGATTACAAAAAATTATGTAATATACAAACAGTTACATTAATAAAAGAGTTAATACTGACTATTAACTCTTTTTATCTAACAAAAAAACAAAATTAATAAATTTTACATACCAAAATTTATGGCATGTATATAAGAGAAAAATCCTTTATCATCATCAGAAAGCTCTTCAAGTTTAGACAATTTATTCTCATCAGCCTGCATTTCTAAGAATAAATCTAAATACTCGCGACGTTTGTATAAAAATAATTGATCTTCTTTTTCTAAAATGATGAAAGAATCTAAAGTGTAAAGTTTGTCAAAGAGATCTTTTAAATCTTTACAAATCGAACCATCACCATCCATATTCAAATCTACACAAAGATCTAGAGATCTTAAAATTCTAGCGGTGAGATTATAAGCTTTAGATACAGGATCACTCTCAACTGTTGCTGATACCTCATTCTTTAAAGCAGAATCGCTATTCTCTGACTCTAAAGTGAAATCCTCTGCCTTGGTACTTTCTAAATTATCTTCACTGATATCATTAGCTACGCTTTCAAAGTTAATCTCAGTTTCTGTATTATCAAGTGTATTTTGAGCATCTTCATTATCTAAAGCATCATCCTGTTTTAGAGAAGGCTCTTCCTTGGGTTCACTGCTATCGGTATCGGCAATTGCATTTTGCTCTTCACTAAATTCATTCTC
>URKL01000102.1 GCA_900548485.1 uncultured Succinatimonas sp. | reverse complement strand
ACTGGTACCCTTTTTCGTCCATGTACTCGATATTCGACTTGCTGAAATATCCGCGTACTAAACTGCCGATTAGATGAGGAATTTTTTTTGATAATATAAAAACGAAGATTGTTGTAAAAATAATAATATTAAAATCATTAATATTAAGATTTTTTATTGACGAAATTTTAGTACTTAAGTTTTCTAAAATTACAGCTCCGGTATTACAAATCATAATCATTGTCATTAAGCGTAGAGCAAAATAAATTACCTGTCGTAAAACCCCAAGGGCAATATCTTTTGTGTAATCAAAAGCACCAAAACCTAGAGCAAATGTTCCTAAGATACACAGCATATAAGCGCTGACATAGGTTATGGTGTAATCAATAACTAGTAAAAACATTAAAACTAGGTACACATAGCAAGATAGGTACATAAGGGTTGTAAAAATAAGCGAAGTGTCGCTATTTTTTACTGCTATGAGGAGTTGATTGAAGGTATTGTAACTTAGATCTAAAAGCTCAGATGGCCCCTGATTTTTGGTATTAGTGATAGATGTTAAAGAATCAACAATACTTATACCAATTTCATTACCATTATCAAGTAGGAATAAAAATATTCCTGCATTTAGGCAAAGTTTGACAAAAAAAGCTAAAAAAGAAGGAATATCTTCATTTTTAATTGCAAAATTTATACCAGCTAAGACTACTGAAATTCCTAATAGTGACCAAAAAAGACGAGAAGCAGCTTGTTTTAGTGGTTCGATATAAAGATTTGCCCCTGCTAAAAAATCCTGACAAAGATTATTTAATAAATTCTCTGCATTAAGATCTTCTTGGGTAGATGCAAAGATTTGTGGACTTAAAAGACACAAGGCTAATATTGAAAGTTTAATTAACATTTGCATCCATATTTAAAGAAAAGTGTTCAGAATTGATGTTATAAGTCTGCAAAAATTCCTCATCGGCTTTTGCATTTAAAAGCTCAAGGTTACTTTGTTTTTGAGCTTGTAAGGAGCTTAAATTTAAAAGATTATTTAGCTGAGAGGTGAGGGTAATTATTGAGTTTGCGGTCATAGAATTGACTTTAGATAGCGTATCAATACTAGCGTTAAGACCTTCTGTGTTTTGAGCTTCAAGATTAAAATTATCAAGCTCAGCTAAAGCTTGTTGTAAATTTTTTCCTAGAATTTCGCCTTTTTCTTGGGTATCTTGAGCTAATTCTAAGGTTTCTTGGTTATAGCTTGAAGTTACATTGTAAAAATCACATTTATTTAAGTCTTGGCATACATTCCAAGCTTTAGAGCGTTCATAGGCTTTTATATAATTACCAATACTTACATATTCATCTACAGTATCAGCACATGCTTCAAGTAAAAGACGGCTATTTTGATTGAGCTTTTTAACTTTATCCCAAGTATTTTTATTTGGAACTTTATGGTTAAGATCTTCTCTTTGTGAGCTTTTATCAGAAAGCTTTAAAAGTTCTTCATTCTGTTTTTGATTGCGTTGAGACCACTCTTTTAAGATTTTAGTCTGCTTATTTAAGATGTTTAGCATGGAATGTAGTTCAGGCTGTTGCGAATTTCCAGCAGCTAAAACTTTAAAAGAGATAAAGAGTGCAATAAGTATATATTTATACATAAACAACCTCTATAAATTTGAATCATAAGGGAATGGAAAATATAGATCTTCAGTAACTGCAATGCTTAATAAAAAACCAGGCGCTACTTTTAAGGTCGGAGAAATATTGAGATTGCGCTCAATTATTTTAGATAGGACTGAACTTAGATTATTGCTAAGAGCCCCTACCATAGCCTCACGAAAAGAATCATCGTCATCATAGTTACTTTGCAGATAGCCTGATGCTGTGATAGTTGAGATTAAAATACTTCCTGAGAGTAATTCAAAAAAGTGATTATCAACCTCTGCATCTAAACCTGCATATCCATCAGTACTTTGCCCAGGCATAGCATTTAGTCTAAGTGAACGTCCATCAGGAAAGATAAGGCGATTAAATCCAAGAAATACTCTTTTTTGTGCATAGCGAGCATTAGAGCCATATTGACCTACTAAACGGCTACCCTTAGGAATTAAAAGATGGTTTCCTGAAGGGGTGTCGAGAATATTTTCTGTAACTTGAGCGGTAATTTGACCTGGTAATTCAGAATTAATTCCGCTTAATAAAACAGCCTGAATAATACTGCCTTCAAGCAAACAATAGGGGCTTTGAGGTTTTTGCAATTGCTCATGTTGTGTAGGCGCTTTGGTTTTTAATTTTGTATAAGCATCTAAGGTACTATTAGAGTTATTTTGCAAATCTTCAGTATTTTTGTTTTCAAATATATCTGAACTTTTATTTAAATTAATTTTAGAGCTGGCTTTTAAGGCTTGAGTGTAATCCTTATCAACTAAAGACTCTTTTGTAACTTTAGTGGTTTGAGGTTCTTTTACTATATTTTTTGTTTCCAGATTTTCTTCATTAGTTTTTCCATAGCGTAAGCGTGATGGCGGGAGTAATTCTTGATAGCGACGATAGTCGTCTTCATAACTGCTCTGAGATCTCTCAAAAGCTAAAACCTCAGCTTTAGCTTTTGATTCCTGAATAGATAAGTTTTCATCATTTTTATCTTGTTTTAGAGTCTGTCTTTGACTTTGCAGCTTTAAATTAAAACTGTTTTCGCGAGCCTTTTTAATTTGATATTCCAGATCATAAGGAATGGTTGGAATAGAAGTATTCTGATTTTTTTTAGGCATTGTTAAGATAAAAACTGAAATTAAACTTATAAGACAAAAACCTAAAACTAAAAATAAAGGTAATTTATTGATATTTCCCTTTTTTAAACTGTGATTTTGACCTTCCATAATTAACCTCTTAAGTTTATATCGCAGCTTTTACCTTCATTATTTGCACCTAATAACAACCTTGCATGTTTTACAATGCCATCGACAATATAGGTTCGGCCTTTGATGCGGTAATTGGCACTATGAAGTTTCTCTTCTACAAAAATCAGACCAGATTCTTCAACAAGCATTAAAGCAGGCATCTGCGATAGATCTGTTTCTTTTGGCATTTGTATATATGTACGGCTATTGTCATGCCATACCTTTTGTGGAGTTATTTCATAGTCCCCTGAAATTTCATAAATATCTTGGCTTGATAGATTAGATTGCACCGTACCATCTACTAAAACGCTATAGGCTTGTGATTCATTTTCTAAGTTGTAATCGTCGCTTCTAAAATACTCAAAAGTGGGGGATAAAAAAGATGTTTTGGGGTAAGTAAAACGTACTGAGGGCATAAATTCTTTTGTAGATGATTTAAGGCGAATATGATAGGTACGTCTATCGGTAGTTACTACCATTGATGTAGATAGATTAGTAGCTAAGGGCTTAATGATTAAATGCTCAGTTCGGGTTTGATTGTTACCTGAGAGGGCCCTTTCGATATTCCAGCGCGCACTGTCACCTAAGGTTACCTCGCGGATCCTTTCACCTACCTCAAAGGCTAAATCGCTAATTTCTAAAATAGAACATACAATAGTAGGGTGTCCTGATCCAAATCTAAACACCACCTCTCCTGGGGCAGTTGCGACCCCAGCTAGGCTTTGAGCTTTAAGATTTTCGAGATCGTTTAAAGTACTTATATCGCGTTTATCTAAAAAATTTTGATTGTAATCATCAAATTCAGCCATAGAATCGGCTTTTACAATATTTACAAGTACGCACATCAAAACTAATAGCTTTTTATTTTGCATAAATTGTCCTTAAGGTTGATTTTCAAAACGTTCACTTAAGCGGATATCGGTGACAAAAATTCCTAAAGGATTTAGCTTTAGCGAATTTAAAGACTGATGCTTTATCCTTACAAGCTCATAGGTTATTTGTGCGCGCATTTTTTGTCTTTTATGACTTTGATTGAGATCTACAGTTTCAATCCAATCAATTTGAAAGGTTTTTTGTGCCACACGGATTAAATTTTGTAGTTCTACTTTGGCATAGTGATCTTTTAAAAAAGGATCTTGTTTTTGATAGTAGTTATCTACATAGTCTAAAGCTGAGCTTTTATCTTTAATATGGGCGTAGATATATTCGATATCACGGCGTTTTAGATCGTGATCGTCACCATAGGTTCTAAGTTTTTCTAAAAAATCACATAAAGTTGTGGCGATGATTTCCTCAGGTATACCATCAGCACTTTTTAAAGCACCTGAGGCCAATATAGCCCCTTGGCGATCAACTGTGACGATATAGGGAATAATCTCCTGTTTAAACATTTGAAAATACAGCAAAGACCCTAAACTTAAAAAGCCAAAAGCGGCACTTAAAAGTACAGCCGAAAGCGGAAGCAGATCGTGGCGCATGCTCTCTTTTAATAAATTGATATCTTCAAGACCTTTATAGTTATTTTTCATAAAAGCTCCCGATAAAAATTAGATCCATATTTTTGGTAGAGATCGTCAATCAATGAACGATCTTGAGGCGAGGCTATAGCTAAAAGCTTTAATTCTTGTGGCGATAGGATGGGCATGAATCCTTCAAAAGCAGTTCCTTTTTGCATAAACACATCCTGCTTTTTAATTCCTGTAGCAATTTTTGTAAGTTGAGGTTCTAAAAGTCCTAAATTTTGATAGTCATCAACTGTAGGTTTTTGTAATGCATCTGGGTTGGGTAAGAAAAAGCGAGTTTTTATACAATCGATCAGGTTTTCATAGATGGGACTATGTTTTAGATCACTTAGACTTTGGGTAGCTAAAATTACAACAACATTGTTTTTTCTTAGAGTTTTAATCCATTTTAAAATTTCTTTGGCACAGAGAGGATCTTTGAGCATGAGCCAAGCCTCATCTATGACTATGGCACCAGGATGAGAGCCATCAAATTTGCGAGATATTAAATTGAATATATGTTTTAAAATAGGAATTTGAACGTTTTTGGAATAATCAAAAAGTGAAGCACATTCAAAAAGAGTAAAGTCTTTATGTAAATCAGGATTTTTCTCACCGTCAAAAAATCCTCCTGGATCCTTTTTATTGCTATATTCAATTAAGACCTCTTTAATTCTTCTTGAGCTAATTAAAAGTTTTAGGGCGCTGATGCCGCGACCAAAATCTGGTTTATTAGATATGATTTTTAAAGCTTCCAAGATTTCATGTTGTTCATAACCATCGGTTTTGATATTGTGCATATCTAAGAGCGTCTCTATGAAATCTAAGGCTAAATTCAGATCTTCTGCATTATCTAAATACTCAAAAGGGCAGAGCGCTGTTTTTTCATTTAAATTAATAATATTGCCGTTTAATGCTTTATTGAGTGCATAAAAAGATAGCCCTTTATCAAAGCAGAAAATTTGCATATCTTTATAGCGCAGAAGATTAAGCATTAAGTGACCTAAAAAGACACTTTTACCGGTTCCTGGAGGACCGATGACAATGGCATTGCCTAGATCTTTATCATGCAGATTTACAAGAATATTACTTTTATCAAGAGTCTTTGCCTGTAAAAGGGAACTTGTTTTAGTGCCATATAGTGGATTTGGACTTTGTAGTTCATTTAGATGCAATTGTCCTAGTGGCAATAAATCTCCAAGAATGGATGATGAAATTAGATTGCGCCTAAGATTTTGATTTATATGCCCAGGAAGTGAGCCTAAATAGGCCTCAATTGCATTTATAGTCTCAACCCGAGCGCCAAAACCTAAACTCTCAATAGCTTTAACTGTTTTTTCACAGAGAGTTTTTAAAATCTCAAAATCCTTATCCATGATGATAATTTCTGCAGTGTATTTACCAAAGATTTCATCACCTGAATCCAAAAGTTTTTGGGCATCTTTAAGATCTTCTAGCTGAGATACGGCATCAGCGTTGAGATTATCTCCTTGTATATTGAATATTTGCGCTAATATACCTTTGCGTTTTTGTTTCCACAAACGCCGGTAGTGTTCTAAATTTATAGCTGATTCCAATTTGTCCTGACAAATAAAGCGAGTATTGAAGCGATATTCATGCTCAAGATAAGTAAGACTATTTAAAATTAAAAAGGTAGATTCAGAAGGCAGGCCTTCAATAGCAACGCAGGCTATGTATTTTTCGCCAATTTGTGGGCATAGACCACCTTTGAAGTCTTTTGAGGATAAAAGAGCATCTAAATAGAGATGATTTTTAGGATAAGCTTGAGGGAGCATATCCATATATAGGCAGTTTCTAATAAAGCTTAAAGCATCATGAGATTGAATTATAGTGTCGTTATTGATGCCTAAAAGTTTTAGAGAGCATATTGTTTGTAGAGCATTGACTGTAGCTTCACATTTATCTGTAAAATTTTTAAGAATGATTTCTGTTTGTAATTTAGGATCTTTTTTTAAGCTTTTGTTAGTAGCAAAGAGATTGCTTAAAAGTCTTATGGTTTGTATATCTCCACGATAGCATAAGGTTAGATAAAAGCTTGTTTTAAAACCAGGATCGTGTATAAAACTATGCTGGCGTTTTTTATCAAAATATAAAGCCGCTTTATTATTACCATTAAAATTTACAAGATAATCTCTATCTTTTGAGCGAATAACATCAAGCTGTAAGGAAAACTTACCATCAAGTTTGCTAAGCTCTTGCTGACAAAGTTTACGCAAATGCTCAAGTTCTTTGATATCGGTACTGCTATCTATAATTGGAGTGAGCTCATAGATCCGACATAAGGCGCCATTTTTAAGAACAATAATATCGTTGTCTGTTAAAGTTGCATATTCAAGTAAATCGCAAAAAGCAGGAGGTGACACCGTCAATAAATATCTTCACATGTTTGCCACTGAAACCATCCAACATCAATT
>URKL01000101.1 GCA_900548485.1 uncultured Succinatimonas sp. | reverse complement strand
CAGGTGAAATTCGTTCACACTGTGGCGTCTGGTTATGTCACCGGTGCGATGTTTACCGGGGACCGTAAAGGCTTGGATTTAAATGCCGTCGCTGTTCGGGTTGGCGAAGAGTTCCTTCGTAACGCTGTTCATCGGGAAGTTGAGGTTGGCGTTCTTGGGCGGAATCGGAGATTCGAACCACTTCTTGTAGAGCTTGTCGAGCGTGCCATCCTTCATCATGCCGACGATGGTTTTGTCAACAAGAGCCTTGAAGGCGGGGTCGTCCTTGGCGAACATCGGAGCGTAGGGTTCGACGGACAGAGAGGCGTCCACGATCTTGAAGTCCTGAGCATTGGGCAGATTGGAAATCTGTCCTGCGAGTAACACATCGTCGATCACGAAGGCGGCAGCGCGCTTCTTGGCGACGAGCTGCATGGCTTCGGCGAAGTCCTTCGTCATCAGGTAGCGGATCTTGATGCCGTTGTCCTTTTCAAACTGCTTGAGCAGTGCGACGGCAGTGGTGCCGGAAGTGACGGCGACATTCTTGTTATGAAGATCCTTGATGGCGTTGATGCCGGAGTCCTTCCAAACAGCGGCAGTGACCTGAACGCCAAAGTAGTTGATGCCGAAACCGGCTTCGCGCTGACGGGCCTTGGAGTTCGTCGTGGAGCCGCATTCAATGTCAACTGTGCCGTTCTGGATGAGCGGAATGCGGTTGGCGCTGGTGACGGCCTGATACTTGATCGTCAGGTTAGGCATGTTGAGTTCCTTCTTTACGGCTTCGCTGACGGCCTTGCAGACCTCAAAGCCGTAGCCTGTGGGCGTGCCGTCGGCCTGAAGGTAGGAGAACGGAACGGAAGCTTCGCGATAGCCGAGCGTCATGGTGCCGGAGTGCTGAATGCGCTTGAGCGTGCCGGTCAGTTCGGCGGCGGAAACGGCGGAGGTGAAAAGCATGCCCGCGCAAAGCCACTATTAATTGTTAATCCTACCTTTGCAGAAAACATTATTATTGATAAAGACAATCCTCTCTCTTCTGATGTTAATATTTTAATTTCATCAAGCGGCTCATATAATTCAATTAAACTCACTTCTTATGATGATTTAAAATCTACAACAAATCAGTTTTATGGAGTTAAGGTTGATAAGCAAGATTTAAATAACAATGAATTTGTTATACAAGCTAAAGATGAAAATGACCCATGGTTTAAAGGTAATAATTTTATAGGTTTCTATACAAAAGGAAGCTCTTATGCATCCCCTGATGTTTCGGCGACAAATAATAGTTTAATTATTTCATCAGGCAAATATGAGTTCAATGAAAGTAAAAAAGGTATTACTGGTGTCTATGTTCAGAACGGTATAAACCTTATAAACAATTCTGTTGAACTTAATAATGTAAACCTTACAGGCTATTTAATTGGTTGTGAAGGAAAAAACCTTCTTGGAGAGGTTACAGGCAATACACTAATTATCAATTCTGGTCATTATACTCAAGTAGATAAATCCATTGCCGATACAGGAATTTATGGGGTTTCTATAGGATTTAAAGCAAATTTAGAAGCCAATTCTCAGCTTAGCTCTAATACTTTAACGATAAATGATGGTACTTTTGACGTATATGATATAAGTGCAATTAAATTTAACCAAAAATATGCTCCTCAAAAAATAGAAAACAATGTACTTACCATAAATGGAGGTGTCTTCAAAGCTGGGACACACATATATAGTATCATGGGCACACTTGGCGAAAATGCTAAGAATAATGGCGTAATTATAAATGGCGGAGTTTTTGAAGGAGCAACTATTTATGCTGTAGATAGAATTGAAAAAAATGTAGAAAATTCTCATAATTTCATCATAATTAACGCCAATGATAGTTTAGATCTCAGTAAAGTAAGTCTTTATGGAGCTACTAATAACTCAGCCAGTACTTTATATATAAACAATGCCCATAATCTTCAAATAAACACAATCCACAATTTTAATAAATTAGTTTTAAAAGATATTGTCTGGCAAACTAATACTCCTGCAATTTCAACAGCAGATGCTGGTTTTAAAGAAATTGAAATTGATAGAAATTCTGGTTTTGTGCTTTTAGGACAGCAAAAAATCGCTAATGGCGATCGTATGACTCTAGTACAAACTCCATATCCTCCAGGAGTGGATCCTTTTGAAAATTTAAATTTAGGTACAGGTGATACTAAAACTGTCTATACTCAAGCCAATGTAGCAAGTGATCTAAGTGGAAAAATTCTAAAAAATGGAAATAAGCTTGATTTTGAAATCACCGATGTAAAATTAGCTGAACAAACTCAGCTTATAAATGAAAATCGAGCTGTTACTGCCGCATTTTTAAATGCTAGTAGCGATATGGCCTTAAATGCACTTAATATGCCCCAGACTCTACATGGAATAACAACCTTTATTTCCACTGAAGGATATGCAAGTTCCTATGACGTCAATAATGATTTAAAAGTTAATGGTTTTCATCAAGCTATAGGTTTTCATGGTCGTACCGAGCTAAATCAACAAGATGACTTGCGACTTGCATTTTATTTTGAACAAGGAAATGGAAATTATCGCACTTTTAATCATCAACATAATGAATTTTTCCGTGGCGATGGTGAAGTTGAATATTTAGGAGGAGCCTTAGCTGCTCGTTATACCTTAAAAAATGGCTTTTATTTTGATGGCTCTTTACGTTTAGGTAAATTAGAAACTCAAATGGACAATGCTGTACGCTCATCACAAGGAAAACTTCTAGGTTATGAGACTCGCAGTGATTATTTTGGAGCACATCTGGGCTTAGGCAAAAACCTTTTAAAGACTGATCAATATGAATTGGATTTATACAGTCGTTTTTATTTCACCAAAATTAACGATGATAAGCTTAGCCTAGGAGGCGATGACTTCTACTTTGATGATGTGACTAGCCAGCGTTTTAAAATAGGATCTCAAGTCAGATCCCCATTTGGTTTCTATGCAGATATCGCCTATGAATACGAATTTGATGGCGATGCTAATATGACAGTTGCAGATTTTTCAGCTCCATGTGAGTCCTTGCAAGGTGGAACTTTTTTAGGTAGTTTAGGTTTTAACCATAATTTTACTAATACTCCTTTGTGGATCGATCTCAAGCTTTCAGGCTTTAGTGGCGAACACAATGGTGTTGGTGGCAAGATCTTACTTTCCTATGAAATTTAAACTTAATTAAAAAGTAAGTTTATAGCCGTATATATTATTGTTATATACGGCTATTTAATTCCCCTTTTTGAAGTTTGCTTATAGTCTTAATACACAAATTGGCATTAAGTGCTTAAATCTAAATCTCCATAATTTAAGAATTCTCTATACTCTAATAGTCTTTTATCATAATTCACCCTAAAACCTCCCATATAAGAAATGGGTGTTCACTTTGAGATTTTGAATTTTATATAGGTAGGAGTTTATGAGTACCATACTTAAAATATTAAGGAAACTCCATTTAGATGCGCTTTTAGATGATGACCTTACTCCTTTATGCCTAAATGGAGTAGATTTTTTAAACTTTTTAGATCAAGGAATTATCAAAAACAATCTTCAAGGAAAAGAGCTGTTGCTTATCAATAAGCTTTTAACTCGACGCCCTATTCTTTTAAAAATGCTCTTAAGAGATAGTAAGCTCATTTTAGATGAGGATGAGCATGTTTTAATTGAATTTTGTAAAGTTTTAGACTGTAACTTTAAAAATCAATTTCCCAAACTTTCTATTCTCAAAGAGCATGAATTAAAAATTAAAGATAAAATTTTAAACCTAAGTGAAGTTATAAGCAAAATAAGTATAAATAACAAAGAATTATCTTATAAAGAAATTCTTGCGCAAGCCATTTTTGAAAGACCTTGTTTTAATCTTAACGATCAAGAACTTACCCATATTTTAAAAACTTATAACTCCAAAAGTTTTTCTGCTATAAGGAAAAATCTAGATAAATTCTCTTTAGATCAATATCTTGTATATTTAGCTTTTTTACATCAGCTCTCCTCAAAGGATAAAAAAGCATTGCTAAATTTACTTTTAGAGAGGATCCGTCATGCAATTAATTTTGACAAACAAGAGATAAAAAAAGGTGAATTACAGCTTATAGATATCTACACCAAAGCTTCAGATGTATATCACGTTCAAGAGACTGATTTAGGTAAATGGTTATATTTTATGTATACAAAGGGAAGAAAAATTTTATCAAAAACCGAACAATTATGGATATCTGATTGTTATACAAGTTTTTTATTAAAACAAAATATTGACGATATTGAAGATAATCGCCAAAAATCTATATTAAATTTTTTCACCTACTTGAAAATTAAACAAAATATAACTATTTAAAATTAAGAGATCATATCTTGTTCATTTTTAGGCTGTACCTTCACGGTACAGCCTTTTTTAGCTTTACTTAAGCTCAACTAAAACTTCAATTTCAACAGCAATATTGCCAGGTAAAGCATTAGCAGCAATAGCACTGCGAGCTGGTAGGCCGTTTTCCTCACCATAAAGATCACGGATTAACTCAGAACCACCATTTACAACCTGCGGCTGCATATAAAAATCATCAGCAGAGTTAACAAAAGCTAAAACCTTAACAAAGCGCTTAATATTGTTAAGATCGCCTATCTTATCTTGTAAATTAGCAAGTAAATTTAACATGCAATTACGTGCTGCTAATTGGCCTTGTTCTAAGGTTAAGTCTTTACCAAGCTTACCTACAACAGTGTTGCCATTGCCTAAATCAGGACCGCAACCTGAGCAATACAAAAGCTTGCCACCACCGAAATCCACAACTGGAGTATAAACACCACCTTTAGGCGGCGGAGGCGGAAGAGTTAAACCTTTTTCTTTTAAAATATCGTATACATTTGCCATTTTTTTCTCCTAAAAAATAATTTTTCTATTTCTTGCAAAAATCTGCCAACTACCCACGACTTTATGGTCTTTAACCACTAAAGCATATGGATATAAAGCTGAAGTTGGACATACATGAGTTGGAATTACATATAAAACATCGCCAACCTTAGGTTTTAAATGCTCATATCCAGCTTTCATCTTAAAGACCCAGTGTTCTTCATTTTGTAATACTATTTCAGTCTTTCCCTCAAGACCTGCGATAACTCCACGTACAGCAGGATCAGAGGCGATTGCCTTAGTACCACAATCTAAAGTAAAGTTTTCAGAATTAGGATGGCTTATACATCTACTCATGATGCAACAAGCACATTCATAATCCATATCTTTAAAAGCCTGAGAGTAGCCATCATCCTGTAAAAATAAGGTACCAGGCGATACATAAAAATTAGATAATTGTCTATAGCAAGGAAATTCTGGTGTGCCACCTGAAATTACCATCACCTCATGACATAATTTTTTCAATTCGCATACAAGATCGTTTTCAATATCTACAAGCTTTTTGATTGCTTCTAAACGCTCATTTACATCGCTAATACCATTGTGTCCGTCATAGCAATGCAAACCAACAAGATTTACATTACTTAAATCTTCACAAGCTTTTACAAAGTCTAAGACCTTGCACGCTTCGACACCGGTACGATTTAAACCGACATTTACATCGATAAAGTAATCGACTTTTGCATTTATTGCCGTAGCCTTTTGACTCATAAGCTTTAAAAATTCTAAAGAGTCAAACAAAGCATACCAATGCACTTTAGGGAAAGCGCTTTGAATATTCAAAAACCTATCTAAATTAGGGCCTACTGCAGGATAAGCAAGCAAGATTTCACTTGCACCAGCTTGTGCCACCATTTCGCATTCAGCGATAGTAGCGCATTTGAATTTAGTTACGCCTTTATTGATAAGTTTAGATACTAGCTCTAAAGTTTTATGACTTTTTACGTGTGGCCATAAAAGCTTTACATCCCCTACAGTTCTTAAAGCTTTTTCTATATTTTTATCAATCACATCCTCGTAATAAACTAAGGATGGGCTTATAAGATTCTCTGTATTGTCAATTGTATAGTTCACAGCTTTACTCTCTTAATGTTTGGCCTTTAAAACTACACCTGATTTGCGATCTAAAACCTTGCCCTCGCTTACAACTAAATTACCGTTGATAAAGCTCTTATAAAGGCCAGTTGCCAATAAAGTAGGCTCGCCAAAAGTTGCATTATCAGTAAATTCATCTAAAGCAAAAACATTGATATCCGCAAAATAACCTTCTTTTAACAAACCTCTCTTACAAATTCCCATACGCTTAGCGCTTAAATAGGTCATTTTGGAGATAGCTGTTTCTAAAGGTAACAGGGCACGTTCTTTAACAAACTGACGAATAGCCTTAGGAAAAGCTCCATACATGCGAGGATGTGGCGTATCAGTGTCAGCATAAATAGCATCTGAAATTATAATGGAGTATGGTAATTTTGCGACAGTGTCAATGTCATCTTGGCACATACTTAAATTAATAATGGCCACATTACCATCTTCATCATGTAATAACTTGCACACAAATTCCTCAGCATCCTGATAGCCAAATTCTTTAGCACAAGTAACCACATCCTTATTGATAAATTTACGGTTATGATCCTTGCTAACGCCTGAGATTAAGATGCGATCCCAACCTAAAGTCAGAGCAAAATTATCCCAATCGTCATAACTTAAACGACTCATTTGCCGGAATTCTTCAATACCTTCGCAAGTGCCCATCTTAGCTAAGGCTTTCCTCATATCACCGGCTACAAACTTAGGTGGAACCATGGTTGTAAGCGAGGTTGAGCCTCCTTCATAAGGGTAGAAATCGCAACTTACATCCTGTCCTTGAGCACGAGCTTTATTGATAAGTGTTATAGCCTTAAAAATATCCTTACGCCAGTTCTTCAGCAAATTGTAAAATAGTTGTTGTTTTATCCTTTTCCCTTCCGTGCGCTACGCCTT
>URKL01000100.1 GCA_900548485.1 uncultured Succinatimonas sp. | reverse complement strand
GAGTCCACCTCGTCCTTTTGCAGTAAAATAAAGTAAGGTCGGTTTAATTACACCTCCTGTAGGAAACATCCTCTTCGTTGGTGTAAAGGTTGGTAAGACTACAATTGAAAAAGTAATCAAGCCTTTACTCCCTTACTATGCCGTAATCTTCGTTGTCTTGATGCTCATCACTTACATACCGTTCTTATCAAGCTATGTCGCATACTTAGCTGGATACAACGAGTCCTTAGGTTCAATGTCTAAGGAAATGTTAGGTATCATGTAATTTCCTCTAAGGCCTGTATAAACAGGCCTTATTAAACAGGATCATAAAAAATAATTATAAAAGGAATAAAACATGAAAGCTTTTATGGATAAAGACTTCCTATTAGAAACCCCGACAGCACAAACTCTGTTCCATGAACATGCAGAGAAAATGCCGATTATTGACTATCATTGTCATATCAATCCCCAACAAATTGCTGAAAACTACAAGTTCCGTAATATTACCGATGCTTGGCTTTCAGGAGATCATTACAAATGGCGTATGATCCGTTCAAACGGTGTACCTGAGAAACTTATTACTGGTACTGAAAGTTCTGATTATGAAAAGTTTGAACAATTTGCCAAATCTTTACCTCGTGCTATCGGTAATCCGCTCTATCACTGGACCCATTTAGAATTACAACGTTATTTTGGTATCACTAAAACCTTAAATGCTGATACTTGCAAAGAAATTTGGGATCAATGTAATGAGTGTTTAGCTCAAGATAATTTCCGTGTTCAAGACATCATCAAAAAGTCCAATGTAAAATGTGTTTGCACCACTGACGATCCGGGTGACGATTTACAGTGGCATCAAAAATTAAAAGACGATCCTAATGCTCCGTGTAAGGTTTTACCAGCTTGGCGTCCTGATAAGGCCATGAAGATTGAAAAGCCTGGCTTTGCTGAGTATGTAAAACACATTGCTGCTTTAACCAATAAAGAGATCAAAACCTGCCGTGACTTCTTTGAGGCTATTGATGAGCGTATGGCTTTCTTTGACAAGATGGGTTGCCGTGCTGCTGATCATGGTGTTGATTATGCTTACTGTACTTTAATCTCTGAGACTGAACTTGAGCAAATCTTCCAAAAAGCTTTAAAAGGTGAGACTCCTAGTGCTTCAGAAACTGAGGCTTATAAGAGCATGATCTTAGTTCACTTAGCTCATGGTTATGCTAAATATGGTTGGGTAATGCAAATGCACTATGGTGCTATTCGTGATCCAAATTCCCGTATGTTTAAGATCTTAGGTGCTGACACAGGTTATGACTATGTTGGTAACCGTCCATGCGCTGAGGCTATAGGTCAGTTAATGGATACCTTAGAAAAGGAAAATGCCTTACCTAAGACCATTTGGTATTCCTTAAATCCTAATGACAATGCTGTAATTGCTACTGCTATCGGTGCCTTCCAAGGTCCTGAGGCTCAGGGTAAAATTCAGCAAGGCTCAGCTTGGTGGTTCAACGACACCTACAATGGTATGGTGCAACAAATGACTACCTTCGGTGAGTTATCCGTTTTAGGTAACTTCTTAGGCATGTTAACTGACTCAAGAAGTTTCCTTTCCTATACTCGTCATGAATATTTCAGACGTATTATGTGTAATCTTATCGGCAACTTAGTTGAAAAGGGTATGTACCCTGCCGACATGAAGTTTTTAGGCCAGATTGTTGAGGATATTTCATTTAACAACACCAATAAGTACTTCAACTTCAATGTCTAATAAATAGTATTATTTTCCAAAGACCTAGCTTTTCTCCGATTGCACCACAATCGGAGTTTTTTTTACTATTTTTGTGCAAATAAAAAAATTTTTAAAACAATCTATCCCATCATAAAAAATTTAAGCTAATATAAAATCAATATTTGAGGTAAAGATTATGAACATTTGCAAACATGTAGCAAACTGGTGGCAGCCCGTTTAATGGCGGGAGGATCTTTTTTACCTTAAATAAACCCGCCAAATGCGGGTTTTGTCGTTTTTAAGGCCCGCAAAATTTATTGGAGATATGTATGAAAACCATTAGTTTTGAAGCCAAATATCTAAAAGATGCGCAATTGTTTTATAAAGAGCATTGCCATTTTGATCATTCAATCTTATTTGAAAGCGCTGAAATTGTAGAAAAAAGCGGTGTTCAAAGTATCATCGGTGTAAGTACAGCACTTAAAGTCAGTTGTGAAAATTTAGTTGTAAAAGTTGAAGCTTTAAATAATAACGGCTTAGCTCTGCTTAAACAATTAGCCTCTATTTTCAAAGTAGATATTCAAAATCAAAGCATTTGCATAAAATATGAACGCACTTTAAAAAATTTAGATGAAAACTCTCGTCTAAAAGCTCCTGGTCCTTTAGATGTAATGAGACAGTTGCGACTTCTAGTTGAAGATTGTAAAGATATTCTCATTGCGGGTGTTATTGCTTTTGATTTTATCAATAACTTTGAATACATAGGCGATGTTCCTAAAGGCGAAAATCCTTGCGATGATTATTGCTATTATGTTTGTGACATTGCAATCCTTGTAAATCATATCAACAAAACCACTTCTGTTGTTTCCTATGCTTTTGCTGATGATACCTACAAGGAGACTGCGTTTAGAGCTTTAGAGCTTCGGGATGCTTTAAATGACTTTAATCAGCAAGACTCTTTAGTCATAAACGTTAAAAGAAAACCTCAGATAAATCCCGATCTCTCTGACGAGCAATTTGGAGAAATTGTAGGCAAAATCAAAGAACATATCTTAAATGGTGATGCTTTTCAGGTTGTTCCATCCCGAACCTTTAGCTATTCTTGTAAAGATCCCCTTAAAGCCTACTCCTATTTAAAAAGGCTTAATCCATCTCCTTATATGTATTACATCAAAGATCCAAAATTCTGCATCTTTGGTGCTTCCCCTGAGTTTGCATTACGTTTTAATGCTCAGACTCGCGAGGTTGCAATAAGCCCTATTGCAGGTACTCGTACTCGTGGTATTGATGAATCAGGCAATATTGATAAGGAATTAGATTCACGTATTGAACTTGAACTTAGAACAGATAAGAAAGAAGTTTCTGAACATCTCATGCTAGTTGATTTAGCTCGCAATGACTTAGCTCGTATTGCCAAAGCCGGAACTCGATATGTCGATAATCTCTTACATGTAGATAAATATCAAAGTGTTATGCACCTTGTAAGTGATGTACATGCTACCTTGCGAGATGACTTAGATGCCTTCCATGCTTATTTAGCTTGCATGAATATGGGTACACTTTCAGGAGCTCCAAAAATTAAAGCCCATGAGCTTATCTACCGCTATGAGGGTAAAAAACGAGGATCATATGGTGGAGTTATAAATCTAATCAGTGCCGATGGATCTTTTAATTCCTGTATAGCTATTCGTTCAGCCTTTGTAAAAAATCAAACAGCTTATGTTCAAGCAGGTTGTGGTGTAGTTTTTGATTCAGATATAGCCGCAGAATGCCAAGAAACTATTAATAAAGCTCGCTCTGTACTCATTGCTTTAGATTTGGCGCTTGAGGATTAATTATGAAAACTAATGTTATTTTTATCGACAATTATGATTCCTTTAGCTATAACCTTGTTGATGAGCTTAAAGTTTTAGGCTGTGAGGTTTTAGTTTATCGCAATGACACTGATGTTGAAGTAATTGCAAAAATTGCACAAGATCTTAAAGAACAAGGCCAAAAAGTAATTATTATGCTTTCTCCTGGACCTAGTGCTCCAAAAGATGCAAATAATCTTCTGCCTATCATTAAAGATAATTTAGGTAAATATCCACAAATTGGTATCTGTCTTGGACATCAAGCCTTAGGTGAGGTTTTAGGTGGACAGGTAATTAGAGCTAATACTATAGTTCACGGCAAAGCCTCTTTAATTGAACATCAGGGCAAGTTTTGCTTCGAAGGCTTACCAAATCCTCTAAGAGTGGCTCGTTATCACTCTCTGATTGTTAAAGATTTACCGCAAAATGTTGAAGTTTTAGCTACTTATGATGATATTTGTATGGCTCTTTATGAGGCTAATTTAAAAGTTTTAGGGCTACAATTTCACCCAGAATCCATCATGTCTACTTATGGACGTAAAATTTTAAAACAAGCCTTAGAACGCTTTTAAGCTCAAAAAAGTGCATTATGTGCAAATTTGATGCAATATGCACTTTTTTATAAAAATTTAAAAAAAAATATTTACAGCAATTTATTTGTGTCGTAAATTAAAAACATCGAAGAGATATTAAAAGGAAATATCAAAATGACTATTTTTACTAACATCAACAACTGGTGGCACCTCGCAACATAGCGGGGTTTTGGTGTTTGTAAAAACAAAACATACAGATTTCAAAAACGACCCGCTTAATAGCGGGTTTTTTTATATATATACACACAATTAGGACAGAAAAAAATGAATGCAATGCTCGAAAAACTCTATTCCGGTAAAGGTTTAAATTTAGAAGAAAGCCATAATATTTTTTCAGAAATTTTTGCAGGTAATCTCGACCCTATAGTTTTTGGCTCTTTATTAACTGCCTTGAAAATGAATGGCTATACCTCAGATGAAATCGGTGGTGCCGCTCAAGCCATGATTGCTGCAGCTAAGCCATTTAAGCGTAATCAAGAGGTTCGAGTTGGTGAGATCGTTGGTACCGGTGGCGATAAACTCAAAACTATCAATATCTCTACCATTTCTGGCATTATCTGCGCAACTTTAGGTTTACATGTGGCCAAACATGGTAATACAGCAGTCTCTTCTAAAACAGGAGCTTCAGATGTTTTAAGTGTCTTAGGCTATGATGTCAGAGCTGATGAAGAAAAAACTCGTAAGTGCTTAGAGGACTTAGGTTTTGCATTCTTCTTCGCACAGGTCTATCACCAGGGAATGCGTTATGCAGCTCCAGTTCGTAAGGCATTAGGTACTTCCACAATTTTCAACATCTTAGGACCTTTAACCAATCCAGCTCACGTAAACTATGAACTTTTAGGTTGCTATGACAGCGCTCTTAATGAGACCTTAGCTCGTGCTTTATATTTATCTGGTGTCAATCGCGCCATGGTAGTTAACGGCAATGGCATGGATGAGATTTCCATCTTCGGTACTACCGTATATAGCGAATTATTTGAAGATGGCCATATTGAAAACGGCATCTTAACTAAAGAAAGCTTTGGTATCAAAGGTAACTATACTCAAGAGCAATTAGCTGGTGGTACCCCTGATGAAAATGCTCAAATTGCTCTTAATATTCTCAGTGGTCGTGGTACTAATGCACAAAACGCTGTTGTTGCCGCCAATGCCGCTGCCATGTTGCGCTTAGATGGTAAAGAGAACAATTTAAAGCAAGGCTATGATATGGCAATGGCTGTAATTTTATCCGGTGCTGGTTTTGACAGATTCCAGCAGATTGCCAAAGTATCTCGTGGTGAAATCGCCTAAGGAATAAAAGCAAATGCTACACTCAGAAAAGCTCAACGCAAAAGCACAATCTTTCTTAGGCTTAAATCATCAAGCCTTAGAAAATACTGTCTTAGCCACCATCATCAACAAAAAAGTTTATGATGTTGAGGAGATAAAAAATACCTCACTTGAGCGCAACTTACCCCATGTAAGTTTAAAAGATGCTCTTTATAAGTCTGGACGTAACTTTATTCTTGAGTGTAAACAATCCTCCCCAACATTAGGGGACTTCTGTAGCGACTTTAACTTAGACAAGTTATTGTCAACTTACAACCGTCATGGCAGTGCCATCTCGGTTTTATGTGAAAAACACTTTTTTAAAGGCTCTTTTACATATTTAAATTATGTAAAAACTCATACCCATTTACCCGTAATTTGCAAAGATTTTATTATTTGCAAAGAGCAAATCGCCAAAGCCTATAATGCTGGTGCTGATGCTATTTTATTGATGTTATCTATTGTAGACAAAAACTTATTTAAAGAGCTCTATGAATATGCGAGCTCTTTAAATTTAGATGTTTTATGTGAAGTTGAAAATGAAGAAGAAGCTCTTTATGCAAAAGAGTTACATTTACCTATAGTTGGTATCAATAATCGCAATTTAAAGACTTTAGAGATCGATCTTAATAAAGCCAAAACCCTCTCTAAGATCTTTGATAAAAACACTCTCATTGTCTCAGAGTCTGGAATCAAGACTCACAACGATATCGTATCTTTAAACCCTATTCGCAATTTCTTAATTGGCTCATCTTTAACTATTGAAAAAGATGTCGAGTTTAAAGCCTGTACGCTGCTATACGGTTTAAATAAAATCTGTGGTCTTAAGACTACCCAAGCTCTTGAAGCCTGTATTGATAATCATGCAGCTATCGGTGGTTTAATTTTTGCTAAAAAATCACCTCGCTATATCTCTTTACCTGAAGCAGAAGCTTTAATTGCTCCATATAAAGGCAAAATAAAATTTGCAGGCGTTTTTGTTAACGAAGATATAGACTCAATAGTAACAATAGCCAAAACATTAGATCTTGATTATTTGCAATTACATGGCACTAAAAGCCTTGTCGGCTTTCAGCGTAGAGGCAGCACCGAGATAAGTCTTATAAAGGAAAGATTGCCACAAATAAAAATCATTAAAGCTTTTTTAATTGAAAATAAAGATAGCTTTGAAAAAATTCGCCCATATCAAGATGTATGTAACTTAATCTTGCTTGATTCAAAAAGTCCTGGCTCTGGATCAAGCTTTAATTGGAATGATATTCCAAAATTTATTGATAAAAACCGAACTCTTCTCTCAGGAGGAATTGGTTTAGACAATTTACAAGACGCCTTAAACTTTAGCTTTGCAGGATTAGATCTGAACTCAAAGCTTGAAAGTGTTAAGGGTCTTAAAGATCCAAATAAAGTAGCTCAAGCTTTACGGATCCGATTTTACGGTGGTCACGCTTGGCGGCTTCTTCC
>URKL01000099.1 GCA_900548485.1 uncultured Succinatimonas sp. | reverse complement strand
TGTGAGTATTGTTGATAAAGAGGCAGTATTGAATAAATTTAGAGATTAGTGGACGCGATCGCCAATCTTAGCGCCATCGTCAACTCCAAGTAAGAATACCTGCTCGCCACCAGGACCTGCGGCAGTTACCATACCTTCAGATAAACCAAATTTCATCTGACGTGGTTTTAAGTTAGCAACTACTACAACTTTTCGGCCAACTAAGGCGCTAGGATCTTTATAGGCAGCTTTAATGCCGGCAAAAACTTGACGTTTTTGGAAACCTAAATCGACGGTGAGTTTTAATAGTTTGCGTGCTTCAGGAACTTCACAAGCCTCAATGATTTGACCTATACGGAGATCGATTTTAGCAAAATCATCAATAGAGATTTCATCAGCTAAAGGTTCAAACTCACTTTTCTCTTCAGTAGCTTTTGCTACATTTTGAGCTTTGTTAGCCTCTTTTAAGTCTTCTTTAGAAGCTGCAATCATCTTCTCAATATCGCTAGGCTCAATACGAGAGAATAAAGGTTTAAATTTATTGATATTGTGGTCTAAAAGAGGTTTTTCAACTTCAGATAATAAAAGCTCATCATTTAAGAATTCAGATGCGTGCTTTGCGATCTCAGGTAAAACCGGCTTTAAGTAGGTGATAAGAGCACGGAAGAGATTGATACCATCGGTACAAACCTCATGTAATTTTTGCTCCTGTCCCTCAGTCTTAGCTAAAACCCACGGAGCTTCTTTATCAATATAGCGATTAGCCTCATCAGCAAGAGACATAATGATGCGGATAGCTTCAGCATAATTTAAGCTGTCAAAGTTTTTGATAACCTCAGCTTTGATTTGGCCTATACGCTGTAAGATTTCCTCATTGTAAGGCTTAGGAGCTAATTTGCCATCAAAACGCTTAGTAATGAAGCCTGCAGTACGAGAGGCTAAGTTTACAACCTTACCTACGATATCAGAGTTAACCTTAGCGATAAAATCATCTAAAGCTAAATCTAAATCTACAGCAGAGGAGTTCATCTTTGAGGCAAAGTAGTAACGTAAAGTTTCAGGCTTTAAGAACTTCAAGAAAGTAGAGGCCTTGATGAAGGTACCTTTAGATTTAGACATCTTAGCGCCGTTAACGGTGACGTAACCATGGACAAAGATATGGTTTGGTAAACGTAGGTTAGATGCGTGTAAAGTGGCTGGCCAGAACAAAGAATGGAAATAGAGAATATCCTTACCGATAAAGTGACTCATTTCAATCTTAGAATCAGTCTTGATGAAATCCTCAAAGTTTAAGCCATGGTTATCGCAGTAATTCTTTAAGGAGGCAAAGTAACCTATAGGAGCATCCATCCATACATAGAAATACTTATCTTCAGTATCAGGGATCTTAAAGCCAAAATAAGGGGCATCTCTGGAGATATCCCAAGGCTTAAGTCCCTGAGTGAACCACTCTTCAAGCTTATTGGCCATTTCAGTAGGAATAACACCGCGATTGCGGATAAAGTCATGTAAGAATTCGCCAGCTTTGGGAAGATCAAAGAAGTAGTGAATAGAATCTTTTAATACCGGACTTGCTCCTGAAACTGTGGAGTAGGCGTCCTTAAGATCGGTTGGATTATAAGTAGCACCACAGACCTCGCAGTTATCGCCATATTGATCTTTAGCGCCGCATTTAGGGCAGGTACCCTTAACAAAACGATCAGGTAAGAACATATTCTTTTGCGGATCGAAGAGCTGAGAAATCTTTTTGGTGATGATAAAGCCGTTCTTGAAAGCTTCTTTATACATCATAGTAGAGATCTCCTGATTTTCAGGAGAGTGGGTTTTATAGTAATTGTCGTAATTTACTAAAAAACCTTTGAGATCAGCGTAATGAGACTCCCAAGCTTTTTGAATCATTTCCTCAGGGGTAATACCTAATTGACCGGCTTTAATCATTACTGGAGTGCCGTGACAATCGTCACCGCAAACATAATAAACAGTATTACCTAAAGCTCTTTGGAAACGTACATAAATATCAGATTGGATATGCTCTAGCATATGACCTAAATGCACCGGGCCATTTGCATATGGCAAGGCATTAGTCACGAGCATGGTTTTAGCTTCGCTCATTATTTAAACCTCGGATATTAATAATCTAAGCGCATATTCTACACGTTAACAGCCACATTCAAAAATAATAATGTATCTCATCTTTACAAATGTGTCTTTGTTAGCAATTTAAGTTCTTTTTTTAGACGGTATTTGAGCAATAATTACCGCTATAAACATTAAAATAGCACCAACTACTTCTTTAATAGACATAACTTCGTTTAATAAAAGTACCGCAAAAATAGCTCCCATTACGGACTCAAGTGACATGATAAGTGATGCTATAGAAGAATTAATGCCTCTTTGACCGATAATTTGTAAGGTATAAGCAATACCATTTGACATAATGCCGGTATAGATGAAAGCTGGGGCGGCTAAGACAAAACTTTCGTAAGACGGTACTCCGGTAAAAAGCATCATGATCAAGCCTAAAAAAGAGGCCACAAAAAATTGTCCACAAGAGAGTAAGACGCCGTCTACATAATTAACAAAGTGGGAGATTACCATGATATGAAAGGCAAAGCAGAGAGCTCCTATGAGCACTAAAAAATCTCCTAGCTGTAAGATAAAGGAGTCTTTCATACACAAAAGATACAAGCCCACAACTGATACTAAAAGCGCAAGAATAATTTTAAATTGGATCTTGTGTCCGCAGGCTAAACCTAAAAAAGGAACAAAAATAATATAGAGTGCAGTGACAAAACTTGCTTTATTGACATCGGTATAAACTAAGCCAAATTGTTGAAATGATTCAGCAACAATCAGACATAAGCCACAGGCAATAGAACCTATAATAAATTTGCGCGGTTTTGAAGGTCGTAATAGAGACTTATTTTTAATTTTTATATTTTTTAAAATTAAAATTACGGGAATTAAAAATAAGCCACCGATAAAAGTACGCCAAAAAGTAAAGGCAAAGGGACTTATATGATCCATTCCTAATTTTTGACCAATAAAACCAGTGCCCCAAATAGTTGCTGTTAGCAACAATATAAAATATTGTCTAAGTTCAAACATTTAAAAATAGAAGATTAAGCGTGAAGAGAGATTACCAAGGCCTTTAAGACCTTTTTATCATTGCGCTTTATAAGTTCACACCACAGGTAATATTCGTAATTTAAAGTCAGATCTGAGGGGATAATTCCATCTTGGAAATAAACCGTAATCGTATCGCCTTTTTCGTCACGAAAAACATAATTTTCTTTGTCTATGATGTTTGTAAATGACCCTCGTAACAACACAAAATCATGCTCTTGGGCATTCTTTAGAATGCCTTTGATAGTATTTGGTGGAGCTGGCTTCTTATAGTCTAAGATAAAGCCTGAAACAGGGGCTGACTGTAATTGAAAAGAGGTCAAAAACAGTGGCATACAAAATAAAAGCGCTAAATATTTCATGCAGTTATATTATCACATCAAAAAAGCTTTATCAAAAATGGACCTAGGCTTAAAATTGCCATTATATGGTGAAAATATTGCTTAAAGCATAACTGCACCTCCTTTCTTTTGAGGGGTTGAATTTCTTGACTTTCTCCCCTTGCTAAAGCAAGGATATTCCTACTGCTTGTATTACTATCTCTCTTCAGTGCTTTTGCAGTACTGATTCTTTTTAGAGTTCATTTTCTAATCTAGCTAGGCGATCCCTGCTATAAGAATATTTCACGCTGTGTTTTCATCAGCATTAGCTGTATATACACAGTTTGTACATAAGAAGATAGCTTGTGAAGTGAACATCACTAGATATTAGCAATAAGCTCTCTTTGATAGAGCTCTAGATCGTTGTTCAAGACAAAGTAGGGAGCCTCAGCTTTTAGTTTGATGAGGATATCAATAGTTACAGGTTTTATTAAAAAATATTGAAAACATATTTTGAAACCGTTTGCGAATAGCTAAAAAAATAGTAATTAAAGATTGTATAAATTAAGGAAATTTTATGATTATTGTCTATAATGTAAACGTTAAAGATTTTTAAATTATGAATTTTATTTGCAATTTAGAAATCTTGTTTATGTGTGTTCGATGTCGTATGTATACCCAGGGTTTAACCAATCTTGGGTATCTATTAGGCCACCGCTAAAATAAATTTGGAGTTTTTATGAAGGTTTTAGTTACCGGTGCTGAGGGCTTGTTAGGTCGTGATGTCGTCAAAATCTTTTCACAGCAGGGTTTTGAGGTAAAAGGCTGTTCTCACGCTGCTTTAGATGTCACATCCATTGAAAATGCAACTCGTGTTTTAAATGAGTTTAAGCCAGATACCGTAATCCATTGTGCAGCCTATACCTCAATTGATGGAGCTGAAACTGATTTTGAGAGTGCCTGTCGTGTTAATGAAAAAGGTACAGAGAATATTGCCTCTTGGTGTGCTCAAAATGATACTACCTTAGTTTATATCTCCACAGATTACGTATTTTATGGTGGGCTTGATCGCGCTTATAAACCAAGTGATACTACCAACCCTATCAATAAATTTGGCGAGTCAAAGCGTTTAGGTGAAGAGGTAGTAAAAACACTGTGTAAGAAATACTACATTGTTAGAACCTCTTGGTTATATGGTGATAATCCTCATAATTTTGTTACCGATATGATTGCCGCCTCTAATAATGCTCAGCTTCAAGTTGTAAACGATCAGAAAGGTTGTCCGACTTGGACCTGTGATGTGGCATTAGCTTTAATTGAGCTTTTAAAACATCATGATTTTGGTACCTACCATGCATGTAATAGCGGTGCTACTACCTGGTATGGCTTAGCTCAAAAGCTCTATGAATTATTAGGAATTAAATTAAACTTAAAACCTTGTACTTCAGATCTCTTACGTAACCGTATTGCAAAACGTCCTGTTCAGAGTGTTATGGACAATGGTGGTTTATGTAGACCGTGGGAAGAAGCTTTAGCAGATTTTGTTAAATCTATAAAACATTAGAAATAAAGGCTTGTTTCCAAAAATTAATGGAAAACAAGCCTTTTTTAGTTTTCTTAAGAAACTAATGTAGTTATATCAATCAATATAATCTCTTTTTTCTACGTTTACTCTTCTTCAAACCAAGAAGCAAAATTTTCTTTAATCGTAACGTGAGTCATCATGACTTCATGTAAATGATCACGTAACAATTGTCGAGCCTTATTAATTTCACAGTTTTCTATGGCTTTAACAATCAGTTCATGTTCATTTATCAGACCTTCAAGAGGGGATTCATGTCCCATAGAAAGGTATCGGATTCGATCTAATTGACCTTTAAAGGATTGGATTACTTCCCATGTCATTTCACAGTCAGAAAATTCACAGATAAGTTCATGGAATTTATCATCTAATTTTAAAAAAGTTTCAGCTTTATTATCGTCGTCAGTTCTAGTTTGTTGATATAGAATATTAGTCTTAAGCTTTTTTAAAATTTGATTAAACTTTTTGACATTGATATTAGCGATATTTTCTATACAGGCACATTCAAGAGAAGTACGGATGAAAACCACCTGTTGTAGATTTTTAATTGAAATTTTTTTTACTCTAGTACCTTTTTGCGGAAAAATTGATACTAAGCCATCATGCTCTAGATGATTTAGCGCCTCACGTACCGGCTGTCTGGATATTTTAAAGTGTAAAGAGAGTTCGTTTTCTGAAAAAACAGTACCAGGTTTAATTCGTGCAGTAATGATGAGCGAGCGTAAGAAAACATAGATCTGCTCAGATAAAGATCTTTTACTTGAAAATCTAAGTTTAGGTAAGCTATCACTCATCATTAATCCTTAAATGTGCGTTAAAATCGCACTTAAATTAAAATTTAATTTGAACCTTCATGGTTTCAGGAGAAATTGCGGCCTTCATTGCCTCAACAATCTCAGAAGCGTCGTAGCTTGCAGAGAGTAATGGTAACGGATCAATGAGACCACGTTCTAAAGCGCTAACGCAAGGGCCAAACTCTTTGTAGAATCTAAATACAGAGTGCCACTTTAAGCCCTTAGTCATAAAGGCACCAAAGTCCTTAGGCTGATGGTCAGTACCGTACATTCCAACTTGAGAGAAATCACCCTCAGGACGAACCATTTTCATAGCCTGAACTGCAGCAAAGCCATTACCTGTAGCCTCAATAGCGCAATCAAAGTGGCCCTTGTTAGCGCACCACTTTTCAATCTGCTCAGGATTTTCCTTAGAATTGCAGACTTCATCTGCGCCCATCTTTAAGGCGATATCTAATACCTGTTGACGGATATCAACTACAGTAACACGATCAGCACCTAAAGTTTTAGCTGCAGCTGCACATAAGCAACCAATAGGACCTGCGCCCATAACTAAAACATCTTTACCGATAATATCATCGATACAGTGAACACCATTATAAGCGATACCTAAAGGTTCAGCAAAAGCAGCAACCTCAGGATTCATGTTTTTAACTACACGGCACTGCTCTTTATGGACTACTACTTTCTCAGCAAATAAACCCTGAACATGAGGGAAGGTAGCAGCTGAACCTAAGTGACGCATATTAAGACAGAAAGAGTATTGGCCTCTCTTGCAGTATTCACAGTCAAAGCAAGGACGGGCTGGACGTAAGATCACCATATCGCCAGGTTTAATGCCACAAACATTATCACCGATTTCCTCAACGATACCGCAACCTTCGTGACCTAAAACGATAGGCTCACGGACAACAATAGCAGAGCCAATGCCACCTTCTAGGTAATAGTGCTGATCTGAGCCACAAATACCACCGGTTAAAATCTTTACCTTGACTTCATTGCTATCGGCAATGGACGGCTCCATAATATCTTCATAGCGTAAATCACCTTTAGAATGTAAGACACAAGCTTTCATTTTGTTCCCCTAATTATTATTAACGTATAAAAATGTGTTATGTAATGCTTCTTCTCCAGAAAGATGAGAATGGAAGAGAATATTGGGC
>URKL01000098.1 GCA_900548485.1 uncultured Succinatimonas sp. | reverse complement strand
TAGCAATAAATGGGTTCCTTCTCGTTTTGTCAAAGGCAAGACTGATCGTCGTGTAGGAAAGTAATTTATTGCAAATATTATGACAGATAAATATCTGTTTTTTTCTTTATATAAAGATGCTTTACTAAAAATAAAGCATCTTGTATCAGATAGAGATAATGAATTATCAGGATGTATTTATCCTGATGGGAATTTTTTAATAAAAGAAGGCAATAAAGAATCTGCTTTGGTATTAGCCGACAGCGATTTTATATGGCATTCACACCCTGATGGAAAACTTTTCTTTTCATTAAATGACTGGTTATGCATTTTTTATTCAAATGCTAAATATATAGCATTGTTTGCAGGAAATAAAATTCTTGTGGTTAAAAAGACTGCTGTTCATGAGAAATTGTACTTAGAATTTCATAAAATTGCGTCTCAATTTCATGGATATAATTCTGTTATTTACTATAAATTTATTCAGATTCTAGAGATATATTTCAATATAGATGTTTCAACGGATATTGATGAAACATTACTTTTTAAATTTAATCTTGAATATGCAATATATAAAGAAGAAAGCAATTCTTTGATAAATATAAATATTTAAGGAAATTTCATGTATCTTATTCTTGCACAAAATGAAGATGTACATGCTGATGCCGTTCTGTATTATCTACAACAGAGTGGAGCTGAAGTCAGAAGATTTGATATTGCATATCTTTTTGATGAATATGGTTCAATTGAGTATGAAGAAAATAGGCAGAAAATATCAATTGAAATCGGAACATCCTCAGGAAGATTGATTTTTCCAAATGGAGATATCATCGTATCAGACGATATTAAAGGAATTTTCTGTAGAAGTTTTTATTTTCCAAAAGCTAAAGATGATGTTTCTGTTGCAGAGCAATTGGCTACAGCAGAAATACGTTGTGCTATTAGAGGTTTCTTTTCGTTAGTCCCTGATTCATGTATTTGGCTTAATAATCCGTATCTTGAAGAAAAAGTTGATAATAAGATTTATCAGCACCGATGTGCCTTATTACAAGGGCTTAATGTGCCAGATACTATGGTAACTAACAAAGCAGATATAGTTAGATCTTTCTACAATAAACACCATGGTCACATTATAATCAAACAGTTAAGTGATATATCTTTGATTGATGAAAAGCCTATTACTACACTTGAAGGTGATCCTGATTATGAATACAAAGGCTTTTATACCTCAAAGGTAAATGCAGAAGACCTTGATAATCTTGATGATTATTTTGGTCAAGGAAGTACTCCAGTACTTCTTCAAGAAGAACTTATAAAAAAATCAGAACTTAGAGTAACAGTAGTAGGCAATAAATGCTTTTCATACAGAATTTATTCTCAAGAAAATACAAAATCAATAACTGATTTTAGACATGTTGATAATTTAAAAACTGAGAAATGTCAATTAGATAGTGATATTGAAACTAAAATTCTGAAACTAGTAGCTTCATGGAAGATAAGTTTTGCAACAATCGATCTTGTTGAAACAATTGATGGAAGGGTAGTTTTTTTAGAAGCTAATGTTGTTGGAAATTGGTTGTGGCTTGAAATGAATAAAAGTGGCTCTGATATTGCCAAAGCTATTTCTGCGTTACTTTTGAAAAATTGAATTAAAGTTTATCGCTACTCTATTAAGTTATTTCTATGATATTTGGTCTAATTAAATAGAAAAAAAGCGTTTATATCTTTGAATTGCCAGTGTCTGATGAATTTTTTATGGATTTTATGTTTCAGTTGTTTCTTTATTAACCAATAATCTGTCGTAATCTTTCATTGGCTTAATAATAGCTAGCTTTAAAGTAAATATTTTCTGGCAGATAGGTCAATTTTTCTTGAGATAAGAATTCCTTGGCATATCGATGCTTGGGAACAGTGTAAGTTAGACGAGTTTGGAGAATCATTTGGTGGAACATCTTTAGAATCAGGTTTTTCAGAAGAAGGTGAATTTAAAGTTATAAGCATTGGTTCTTTTTCAGAAAATAATCAATATCGAGATCAAGGTATAAGAATAGGTAGAAATGAAAAATCGCTAAGTAGAATTCTAAACAAGAACGATTTAGTGATGATTTTGAATGACAAAACTCAATCAGGAAATATTATTGGCCGTGTTTTGTTGATAAACCGTGATAATACATACGTTTATAATCAAAGAACACAAAGGATTGTTCTTAATCAGAAAAAATATGATCCTTGTTTTATTTATCAAATGTTAAATGCGGATGACATTAGAAAGAAAATAATAAAATCAGCTCAAGGAAATACACAAATTTATGTTAATTGGGCACAAATTAAGCAATTGGAATATATGGTTCCTAGTACCCTAAAAGAGCAAAGGTCTATTGGAGACTATTTTTGCAAATTAGACAACCTTATCACCCTTCATCAGTGTAAGTATTTCCTTTTATTTTCGGAGGCATAATTATGTTAAAAAAAATAAAGTCAGCAGATCTCTTTTATCAATATTATGCAAAATGGATTAAAGTTTATAAGGAAGGAGCGGTAAGAGACGTAACTTTAAAGAAATACCTAATGACAAAGACTTGGATAGAAAAGTTAGCTCCTACTTTAAAGGTCTGTAATTTGACTAGAGTAGCTTATCAGCAGCTATTAAATGATTATGCCAGTTGTCATGAACGACAAACTACTATGGATTTTCATCATCAGTTAAAGGGAGCGATATTAGATGCTGTTGATGAGGGGTTAATATCCAAAGATCCAACACGTAAAGCAATTATTAAGGGAAAAACTCCACGACAGAAGAAGATAAAATATTTAAATCAATTTGAATTACATAAATTGCTAGCAGGTCTTAATCTTACAAGAGATATTTCTTGGGATTGGTTTATTTTATTAGTTGCCAAAACAGGTATTCGTTTCTCTGAAGCTTTAGCTATTACACCAAAGGATTTTGATTTTTCTCATCAAATTTTATCTATAAGCAAGACTTGGAATTATAAAGGTGATGGAGGCTTTCTTCCTACAAAGAATACCTCTTCGGTAAGAAAAGTACAGATAGATTGGCAGACTGTTATCCAGTTTTGTGATTTAATTAAAGATCTACCGCAAGAAAAGCCAATCTTTGTTAAAGAAAAATCTATATATAATTCAACAGTTAATGGTATTTTGGCTAGACATTGTAGAAAAGCTGGGATCCCTTTGATTTCTATTCATGGTCTTAGGCATACTCACGCTTCTTTATTGTTATTTGCTGGAGTTTCTATTGCCTCTGTTGCTAGGCGCTTAGGTCATTCAAGTATGACCACAACGCAAAAGACTTACTTGCATATTATCCATGAGTTAGAAAATCAGGATATAGACTTGGTTATGCGTTCTTTATCAAGCTTGAGCTAAAAATAAAGGGGATCTAAAAGATCCCCTAAAACTATGAAAAACTAAATTTTATTAAAGAGTGTGAACGCTGGAAGTATTGCCCTGACCGTAGTAGGCATTCTTGCCATGCTTTCTTAAATAGTGCTTATCAAGTAAAGTTTGCTGCATCGGGTAAATATCACCGGCCATCTTTAACATCATGGTGTGGAAAGCCATAAATGCTAATTCTTCTAATACAACAGCGTTATAAACAGCATTAGCAGGAGACTTGCCCCAAGTGAAAGGACCATGAGAGTGAACTAAGCAAGCTGGAATATCCTTGAACTCAAAACCACGTTTTTTGAAGGTTTCAACAATAACCTTACCTGTTTCAAGTTCGTATTGACCTTTAATCTCTTCATCAGTCATAGGACGGGTACAAGGAATAGGGCCATAGAAGTAATCAGCACCGGTGGTACCTAAAGCTACAATATCACGACCTGCTTGAGCAAAAGATGCTGCATAGCGGGAGTGAGTGTGAACAACACCCATGATATCAGTAGATGCGCGATAGAGCTCTAAGTGAGTATCGGTGTCAGATGAAGGATTTAACTTACCTTCAACTTTTTCACCAGTCTTAAGATCTACTACTACCATATCATCAGGAGTCATTTCATCATATTCAACTCCAGAAGGTTTGATTACCATTAAACCTGCATCACGATCGATACCAGAAACATTACCCCAGGTATAGGTGACTAGGCCACGCTTAGGTAATTCAAGATTGGCTTTGAATACTTCTTTTTTGAGTTCTTCTAACATAGTGATCCTCATTGAATACGGTAGTTTGATAAAAACATTGGTATTATTTTAGATCTAATCGTAAACGTTTACGTAAATTCTTTTTTTTAATGCGTCACTTTGTTGTAAAGGTCACAAAATCAGTGTAAAAATAGCTAATTTTTTAAGTTGGCGACTCTGTTTATTGAACAAATTTTTATTAAAAACGCATGTATTTTGCATTAACTAAATTTAAATCCTAAATCTAAAAGTTTTTGTGGTTTGATTTTTTGGTCAGAAAGTAAAAGTTGACCTCTTTTATCAAGTTTTAATATAAATTTAGGCAGATAAAAGTTAATTTTAAGATGATGATTTTGACATAAGGTCAATAATTCATTTACTGTTAAATACTTATCGGAACATAAATTTATATTTCCTGTAAGTTTATGCTCAAGAATTAAAGCTATAGCTTTTGCTAAATCATCATTAAGAATATAAGGAATGTAGTTTTTAGCATTGATAAATTGGATTTTGGGTATAAAGCGTAATAGTGATACTAAACCTCCACCTTGGCCTACGACGACCCCAAGACGCAACAGTGCACAATGCTCAAAAGCTTTTTGTGCTTGAGCTTCTATTTTTTGACACATCTTACTGTAAATACTATCTGCAAGAGGACAATCTAGCTCACCATGAGTATTTTGATAGATACCAGTAGCACTAGCTTGTAAAAATAAAATCTGTGAGCTTGTTTTTTGGTAGTAATTCTTTAGATAGTTGATGACATTTAAGCGGGAATCAATCAATTTATTTATTCTTGACTGACTTAAAGGATAGGTTGAGATACGCTCTCCGGCAAGGTTTATGATGCATTCCACATCAGGTAGAGTCTCTCCCATTTTTAATACTTTTATGTTTTCGGGAAAATTTAGATTGTTTTTAACTCTATGACTATGAGTTAAAACAGTAATGTTATGTCCTAGATTGTTTAAATATATAGCTAGGCGTGATCCTACCAGGCCACTACCTCCGGGGATAAGTATGTGCATAGCTTTCCTTGCAAATGTACAAACAAAAAAGGATAGCTTTCGCTATCCTTTTTGTAGATTCAGTTAAAAGACTAATTAGTCATTAGTCTGAGTGCACTGAATTGCGGTTACAGCGATGGTATAGATAATATCATCAACTAAAGCACCGCGGGATAGATCGTTAACCGGCTTTCTCATACCCTGTAACATAGGTCCAATAGAAACTAAGTTAGCAGAACGCTGTACAGCCTTATAAACGGTGTTACCAGTGGAGAGGCTCGGGAAGATGAATACAGTTGCTTTACCAGCAACAGCAGAACCCGGAGCCTTTTGAGCGGCAACATCAGGCATTACAGCAGCGTCGTACTGTAACGGACCATCGCAAGCGATATCCGGACGCTTCTGATGAACAAGCTCAGTAGCTTCACGCATTAAGTCAACGTCAGCACCCTTACCTGAATTCATGGTGGAGTAGGTGACCATAGCAACACGCGGATCGATACCGAAAGCCTTAGCGGTATCAGCAGACTGAATGGCGATCTCAGAGAGTTCTTCAGCGCTAGGATTGATATTTAAGGCGCAGTCACCGTAAACATAAACCTGCTCAGGCATCAACATAAAGAAGATGGCAGATACAAGCTTAGCACCCGGAGCGGTCTTGATGATCTGAAGCGGAGGACGAATGGTATTAGCAGTGGTGTGGATTGCACCAGATACTAAACCGTCAAGCTCACCACGCTCAATCATCATAGTGGCTAAAGCAACGTTGTCCTGCAACATGTCTAAAGCCTGTTCAGGGGTCATGCCCTTCTTCTTACGTAACTCAACTAAACGCTCAACATAGTTTTCACGAATAGCGGTAGGATCAACGAATTCAACGCCTTCACCTAAGGTTACACCCTGAGAGGCAGCAACTTCAAAGATCTTATCCTTGTTACCAAAGAGAACAGGAACAGCGATATTTTCCTCAGCAACTTTGGCAGCAGCGCAAATGGTACGCGGCTCTTCACCTTCAGGTAAAGCAATGCGCTTGTGAGCCTTACGAGCTAAATCGGTAAGCTTATAACGGAAAGCAGCTGGGCTCATTAAAGGAGTACGATCTTTATCAAAGGCAGAAATAGTAGCTAAAGCTTTTTCATCGAAGAGTTTAGAAACTTCTTCAGCGCAAACAGCGGCTCGAGCAGTGTCATCGCTAGGTAATACAACCGGGAAGTTAGCTAAGGCTTCGCAAACAGCCCAAGCAGACATTTCGGTGGTGATTACGGTAGCACCAGCAATCTCACCCTTAACGCCGTCAGTTAAGATAACAATCTTAGCCTCAGTATTCTCAGGAACAACAGGGGTAACTAAAACCATGCCTTCCTTGGCACTCTTAGCACACATGCTGACCATGTAGCCACGTACAGAGGTATCGCCTGCAACTTCAGCGCGTAAATACATAGCAAGCTCAGAAGCACGAGGTGCATAGAACTCTTTATTGTAGGAAATAGTAGCTAAAACATTCTCAATAGCGATTTCTTTTTTCTGGCAGCAGCAAGAGCTCTTGCAGCACTTTTGGCAACCGGAGAGAACTAACTTCTTATTGTGAGCTGCATCCTTAGGAGCATCACGATTTAAGAGAATGTTACCTAAAACACGATTCTTGCCAGCATTACCAAAAGCTAATAAAGTATTGTCTAAAGCTTTTTTGCTATTTGGGCAAGCACCACTTACAACACCAACAATATCAGCATCTAATGCATGGCATACGTCAGCATTAAGTTCGTCATTGTTGAAATTACCCTCGCTGAAGCCCCAATGGATGACAATGTGTACGTATTCTCTTTGGTGGATATTGATTCAGAGAG
>URKL01000097.1 GCA_900548485.1 uncultured Succinatimonas sp. | reverse complement strand
CTCTCCATCTTATTTTGCCGGTAGTTGTAAGGGTGCGCCTATTTCAATTATTAAACAATATATAGAACAGCAGAACACACTGGATTAGAAAAATTTCATTTTTCTAATCGGCACACTACATCCTCGCACTGAAATACGAGGTTTTGTGTGCCCAAAATTTGATAAAAATCAGCATATTTTAGTTTTTTTAAGCAAAACTTCATCAGCTTATGATCTAAAATTAAGATAGTTGCCCAATAGAAAAGAAATTTTTACAAATAAAACAATAAAATTGTAATTTCTCGTGCGTGCTCTCTAGCTTTAAAGCACAAATGGCTTCAAAATAAGTATTGTTTACCTATTGTATCAGCTAAAATTTTCATGTTTTTACATTAAGAGGCGTGGCGATGAGTAAATTCCCAGGATGGGGTTCGATTTTTAATAAAAAATCCAACAGTACCAACTCACAGGAAGTATCTTCTTTATTCAAAAATGTGTCCTTAAATGAAAATGCACCTCTACAACAAGTTCCCAATCAAGAAAAGGTTGCTACTCAAAATGTAAGGAATACACAAAGCTATACTAAGGAAAAAGAAGACGATGCCCCTAACTATGTTATAGGCATGGATCCTAACCGCAAAACTTATCATTACACAGGTAATGATGAATACCTAAATGAAGATGGTAGAAATAATGATCATCTCTATATTGGTCCTGGCGAACCTTTAGTACCACAAAAAAGCCCTAAAGTTCCACAAAACTATCCTCGCTATCAAAATACCTATGGGGCGAATAATCTAGATAATCAGCCTCAAAATCCCTCTTTCTCATCTCAAGAGGGAAACTCTAACTTTATAGAGTCCAAGATAAATACCGAATCTTCAGCTCCTTTTAATACTCCTAATCCAAGTCCTCAATACCAAGATGACTCTCATGCATTTCAAATTAAAGCACAAGCTTTTGTCGAACCATATGCAGAAAATACTTATGCACCTAATGAGCAAAGAATAGAAATACCTAATGGGGAAACAGAGAGCATAAATACTAATGCTTTTACATCTAGGGAAGATAAGGCTCCTAATACAACTAGCATTAATTCATCTATGTTTGATAGTGATAGTTTGCCACCTAAAATCGATAGTCCTAAAGAACAAAAAGCTGAAGATCAGAATTCTTCCTTTATGACTTCTCGCCTAAAAGTCTTCTTATTTATAAGACAACTTATAGCCTCTTTCTTCACTCATACAACCCTAAATATTTTTGCGCCTAAATTAAGCTTAAGTTTTGGTCCGACTTATCCAAGCTCCATGCCACTACCTTACTTTTTTATAGGATTGATCCTAGGTGCAATATGTTCATTATTTAATGATATGTCGCCTGTTATTGTCCCGGTTACACCATTTATTTTGGCAATATTTTTAATCATAACCGGTATTCAAGGCTTTAGAGGTTGTGGCACTTTGATAAGTATTTTCTCGCAAAGACGTGCTGATTCTTATATGAAAATTATTACGGTTTTTATCTTATCAGTGCTCTTTTGTTTTTGCTTAAATTTCTGTCTTGCTTATAAACTCTGTAATGCAAGCTTTAGCATAGTATTAGCATCAGTGCTGATGTTAAGTGCCTATACCGCAACGACACTAAATTTTGCCCTTGATGGTGATCCTGTAGATAGTTATGGCTCTTTAAGCTTAAAAGGCCTATTAATTTCAGGTGGTATTTGCTTTATTGTACTGTTCTTATGCCTATCATTTGGCTTAGCAATCTCCCTTATTGGTGTATCTTTATTAGTACGTATGATCATAGGTTTTTATCTCAATCTACATAAAGCCCGAGCCTCACGCGATATTATCTGTGGCATGCAATATCTAACAATGCTTGTCCTATTTATGGATATGCTGATCCTACATTTAAAATTAAATTTACCCTTATATGGCTTTTTAATTAATTATTTCAACTAATATCAAAAAAAAATCTGACAAAAAAATTAGTCAGATTTTTTTTGTAAAAGTTTTAAATTAGTTAAAACTTTATCTTGCATGCAGTAAAACAGCATTCTTTTGAGGAAGGAGGATATTGCATAGTAAACATCCCTACTGTGAGTAGATGAATCTAGCTGATTAGGTTAAATATTTTTATAATATACACACAAATCTTTAATAATACATTCCTCACAATGTGGCTTTCTTGCCATGCAAACATGCCGTCCATGTAACAGCAATAGATGATGAGCTGGAAGCTTAAACTCATCATCAATAAGATCAGGTAAAAGCTTTTGTACTGAAAGCGCATTTTTTCCAAAACATAAACCTGTGCGATTACATACTCTAAAAATATGCGTATCGACTGCAATTACAGGAATATTGAAAGCTACATTTAAAACTACATTCGCAGTTTTTGCCCCCACTCCCGGAAGTTTTATTAACTCATCAAAAGTCTTAGGAACTTGAGAATGATAATCTGTAACTAAAGCTGTAGCTAATGCTTTTAAATGTTTAGACTTATTAGCCCATAAGCCTAAACGCTTGATAATATCTGCAATTTCCTCAACTGACAATTTAGACATAGATAGAGGATCTGGGGCTAATTTAAATAATGCCCCTGTAACTTGATTTACCGCCACATCGGTAGTTTGCGCCGACAAGACGACTGCACATAAAAGTTCAAAAGGATTATTAAAATTTAAAGCAGGTTTTGGGGATGGATTATGCTCATGCAAAATTTTGAGCATTTTATGACGATCTTTTTCACTTAGAGCCGTGATTGGTACCTTTGTACCGGCGTTTGAGATATCATAAGGCATTTTTATAAAACCAAACGTTTTTGCGGAATTTATAAATGGTTGACCTTTTAATTTTGTTTTTTAGCGCAGCTATTGTCAATAACTTTGTACTAGTTCGCTTTTTAGGACTTTGTCCTTTTTTAGGAGTTTCAAATCGCCTACAAGCAGCCTCAGGTATGGGTTTAGCTACCACATTTGTTTTAGTCTTAACTTCTATCTGTTGTTATTTAGTTAACAATTATCTCTTATATCCTTATGGCCTTAATGCCCTAGATTTAATTGTTGATATCGCAATTATTGCTGTGGCTGTACAATTAGTGGAGATTATCATTCGTTTTATCTCCTTTGAGCTCTATAACTCCTTAGGTATTTATTTACCGTTAATTACCACTAATTGTATTGTCTTAGGTTTAGTGCTTTTAAATGGCTCTCTTGAACATAGCTTAATTGAATCCATAGTTTTTGCCGCTGGAGCAGGTTTTGGCTTTACCTTAGTATTAATTCTCTTTGCTGCTATACGTGAGCGTTTGGCTATTGCTGATGTACCAGCTCCTTTTAAAAATACAGCTATTGCCTTAATAACTGCAGGTTTAATGTCTATGGCGTTCATGGGCTTTGCTGGCTTTGCTGGGAGTGCTGCATGAGTACCGTCCATATCTTCGTAATATCAATTGCGATTATTCTTCTGCTTGTAGGCATAATGCTTTCATTGCTCTCTAATTTCACTGATGCTAAAAGCAATAGCAGTGCCGATAAACGTATTGAAAAATTACTCCCTAATATCAACTGTGGACAATGTGGCTACCCAGGTTGCCACGCTTATGCTGAAGCTTTATCTAAAGGTGAGGCTAAAGCCTCATTGTGTAAACCTGCAGGTCCTGAGGTTGCCATGCAGCTTGCCACAATTACAGGACAAAGTCTTAATGATAAAGAAAACTATGAAGACGAACTATTTATGCCTCGCGAAGTTGCCTTTATCCATCAAAACAGTTGTACCGGTTGTAGTCGCTGCGTGCGTGTCTGTCGTCTTGATTGCATTAACGGCAAAATCAGACAGCCTCATCAAATTGATGAAGAAGAATGCATAGGCTGTGGTGATTGTATTAAAGTTTGCCCAGAAAAATGTATCGAATTGGTAAGACTTGAACACAATCTAAGCCATTATGACAGGAAAATCGTGGCTACAAAAATTGGCAGTGGAGCTAAATAATGAGTGCCAAAACACAATTTGAAAAAATCAAAAACGCTCGTATTTGGAAATTTTTTGGTGGTATTAAACCTAGTGAAAATAAGACTACCTCTTCATTAGCCATTGAAAGAACTGCTGTTCCTACCATTATCACCTTACCTGTAGATAGACATTTAGGTCATGAGGGTAAGATTATTGTTAATGTTGGTGATTATGTAAAAAAAGGTCAGCCTTTAACTATACCTGGAGGTCAACGTTTAGTTCCTTTACATGCCTCAACCTCTGGTACTATCAGTTCTATTTCTCCTGAGGTATTACCTCATCCTTCAGGTTTTTGTGGCACCAGTATTACCATTAAAACTGACGGCCTTGATGTTGAATACGAAAAAAATCCTTGGCCTGACTATGAAAATCACAGCTCAGATGAACTTTTAGAAAGGATTAGACAATATGGCATTGAAGGTTTAGGTGGAGCTCAATTCCAGACTGCAAGTAAGTTACGTTCAGGACGTGATGACTGTGAGGGTGGTTGCAAAATCTTTATTATCAATGGTTGCGAATGTGAACCTACGATTACCTGCGACGATCGCATCATGCAAGAGCGTGCCTCAGAGATTGTTGAAGGAATTAAAATCATACAACATATCTTAAAGCCCAAACTTACCATTATCGCCATTGAAAATAATAAGCCTCAAGCGATTGATGCTATGAGTAAAGCTGCAAAAGGTGTGGCTACAGTAAGATCTCTACCTGTAATCTACCCTTCAGGAGCTGCGCGCAATTTAATTAAAATCTTAACTGGAATGGAAATTCCGTATGGTGAACACACCTCCGACTGCGGTATTGTAGTCAATAATGTTGGTACTGTTTTAGCTTGTAAAGAAGCTGTTATTGATGGCAAACCTTTAACTGAGCGTGTAGTCACAGTTACTGGCGGACGTTTAAAGACCCCTAAAAACCTCTATGTCCGTTTAGGTACATCAGTACGTTTTTTACTTAATACTTGTGCCTTTACTCAAGAATTACATCAAAGAATCATCTTAGGTGGTCCTATGATGGGCTTCACAGTTAAAAATATTGATATTCCTATTACTAAGAGTATTGGTTGTATTATCGCCCCTTCTTGTGAAGAAATTCCTTTTGCAAAAGAGACCTTAAATTGCTTACGTTGTGGTCGCTGTGCACGTGTCTGCCCCTCACGTTTAGTTCCGTATCAGATGTATCAACAATCAAAAGCAGGAAACCATGCCGCTGCTCAAAAATGCGGTATTTCAGATTGCACTGAATGTGGTTGTTGTTCTTATGTCTGTCCAAGTCATATTGATCTTACAGCTCAGTTTAGATATGAAAAAGCTGTAGAAAAACATCTTGCCGATGTTGAAAAGCGTAATCAACGCGCTCGTGAACGTATGGCTCTACATGATGCACGTGTGGAAAAAGAACGTTTAGCTCGCGAAGCTAAAAAAGCGGCTGCTTTAGCTAGAATCAAAGCCGCTCAAAATGGTCAAACTCCTAACGCTAATACCGATAAGCAACAGCTTGATCTTGAAGCCTCACGCAAAGCGGCTTTAGCAAGACGTCAAGCGTTAAAAGATCAAATGCTTAAAGAAAAAGCTGTAATTTCTAAGGAAAAAGCACAGCTAAATCAAGATAACAACACAGTCTCTGATGCCGATCGCAGTCCTGATGTTACAGCAATTACCGCTCTTAAAAATAAGCGCGTATATCAAAATGTATCGTTAAAATCTATACCAAGACCTTTAATGCGTAATGACAATCATCTTATAACCCAGATTGTCAAACCTTATAAAGCACCAAGTGAACGCCTTGAAAGTTTAAGTATTGTCGGAAAAGTTCAAAACGATCCTAAGACTTACATAACTAAACCTAAGATAAATGAGGTTAAACCTCATGTACCTGAGGCTTTACGTAAGAAATAATTTAATAATAAACACTAATAGAAAGACAAATGGTTAAAAATAATTTAGCTACAGCTCCAGCACCACATTTACATTCGCCTTTAAGCACGCAAAAGATTATGGCAATTACTTTATTGTCATTGTTGCCAGCTTTTTTAGTATCAATTTATTTTTTTGGTACAGGTTTATTATGGCAATTTTTAATCTCTGCTATCACAGCTTTTTTATGCCAACTTCTAGTAGGCTTTCTACGTCACAGAAGTTTATATAAATCTATAGGCGATCTTTCATATTTAGTTACAGCTATCTTATTAGCTCTAACTTTACCGCCTCTTATACCTTTCTTTTTAACAATTATTGTCACTGCTTTTGCCATATTGATTGTTAAAGAATGTTTTGGTGGTTTAGGTATGAATATCTTTAATCCAGCTATGGCAGGATTTGTATTCTTACTCGTATCTGCTCCCTCTTTTGTTTTTAATACCTATATAGCTCCAGCTCCTGAGGCCTATACAGTTGCATCTTTAGACAAAACTTATGAAGTAATTTTTAATAAAGCCGATCCTTTAGAACTACATGATGAAATTTTAAAGTTAAATACAAGTACTGATAGTTTCTCTGGAGCCACTTGGCTTGAAAGCACTAAAACCGCACGTAAATCAGGACAGATGCAAGACATTCCTAGAATTAACTATCAAGATGGTAATGAACAAGGTTATTTATACCTTGCTTTAGCTTATGCTCTAGGCGGTCTAGTACTTTTAGCTTTTAAAATCATCTTCTTACGGATGATTGTAAGTTTCTTTATTGCCATTACTTGTTTTGTCTTGTTAGGACAATGGCTTTTCCCAGATTTAGTTTTATCACTAGATACACAACTTATACTAGGTGGCACAATGTTAGGCGCCTTCTATATTATTACCGATCCTGTAACTAATGCTGGTACTGCTCGAGGCCGTATTATTTTTGCGATCCTCTGTGCCTTTTTAATTGTACTCATCCGTGCCTTTGGCTCTTATAGTGATGCTGTAGCCTTTGCGGTCTTACTTGCAAATGCCTCAGCGCCTCTTATCGACGTTTTAACTCATCGTCGCGCATATGGTTATAACTACCATAAGGGAGGCCTATAAAAATGGATA
>URKL01000096.1 GCA_900548485.1 uncultured Succinatimonas sp. | reverse complement strand
GAGAAGACCGAGTTCGATTGCAAAGGACACGTCAGCGCAGGCCTTTTGGTAATACCGCTCAAGATATAGCTTCAGTAAATTATGCTGACTTTTACACTATTGAGGTACCTAAGAACTTTAAAAAGGTTAATTTGCCTAACCTCAATAATGCCTTTAATGTCTATCCAGATCGCCACAATAAAGCCTTGTTTGGAAAATGTACCATGCAAATTTTAAGCGATCTCTACACTACAGTTCCAACTAACACTCGTCGCAACCATCTTTTACATGATTCTATTGATAAAAGTCGTAACTTTATAGTTAAAACTACCTTAGATAAAAAAGATCTGGCTATCTCTAAAATAGATGAAGTTCAGGTAAATAATCTTTCAGGCTATCGTTATGAGATTACTAGCCATAATAAAGATAATTTCTTCCATAGTTTGCATTACATACTCATAAATCCTGACGATATCGGTGTGCTTTATGCCTCTATTGTCGCCTTTGATGAAAAAATTGCACAGGAATGTTTTGCAGAAAGTTCTAAAGCAGTTATGAGTATTAGTTACACACCAAAAGAGGAGATTTATTGATGTTTTACAGGTCTTTATTAGTAGCTTTCATAAGCCTAAGCTTTTCTCTGCATGGATATGCTAGCCAAAATAAAACTAATCAAGACTTCTTTGAAAATTATGACCTCTTTATACCTAAAAATTGGCAAGTTTTATCATACCCTCATCAAGGTGAAATAACTTTTTTAAGTCCTAAACACTCTTGCATCATTCATATAAACTACAATACAGATCATTTTATTTCTAAAAAAGATCGTTATGCTTTAGCTAATCAATATCAAAAAGCCCTATCTTTAAGCCTAAGCCAAACTCCCAAAGATGCCGCAGGACTTAAAATAGCAAAACCTAAGGCTTATACACTCAATACTTACGAAGGTTATACCTTTGATTATGTAAATTTTTTTAATGATGGGCGTTATTTGAGTGGCCAAAGCTTTCTTTTATTTAATAATGAAGCAGGATCTTTAGCTATTGATATCAATTCAATTAACTATAAGACCCGTAAAAATTGCCTCTCTGATGCTAAAAAATATATAAAAACTCTAAAAGCTAAATAGAGACTATCTTTGGCCTCGTGCATTTTTTAGTATCCTTAGCGTATAATAACGACTAAGTTTAACTAAAAAGTGTTAATTATTATAAATAATTCTTAATACTTTTATCCGTAACGATGCTTTAAAGTCCTAATTTAAAGCATGGTTTAAGAACGTTTTTATTATGAAGAAATTTCTGTTTTTATTGCTTGCTATAAATGCTGTATTTGTAACAGCCTGTTCATCATTACCTGACGGTGTGCAAAAACCTCAATTAAAAATTACCGATCTCACCTTTGCCACTGAAAATAATGTTCAGGGATTTAATGTCCACTATACCGTAAGACACAATACCCCAGAGCCTTTGCCAGTTGAGAACATTGATATCAAAGTTTATATCAACAATAAGCAAGCATCAGCCTTTAGTTTTGACACTGATGATATGTTAATTCCACCACGCCATGACAATAAATATATCCAATTTGTACCGGCCAATTTATTGCCTAAGGTTTCATCAGCATCTTTAACTTTATCGCCTATGCTTAAACTTCAAGGTAAGGCTGAATTAGACTTAAAAATTGTCGATGACAAAGATAAAGATTTTTTAAATCAACATGATGTTTATGAGGGACTAATCCATGCCACAGGTGAATAATCGTCGAGCTCAATCTTTTGAGCCTCGTGTCGGTGTCGCACAACTTATTTTTGGCTTAATTTATGCATTCATCACCGGCATTGCCATTGTTTTAGCCTTCAAAGTTTATGAGGCCTCAGGTGGTCAGCAACCTTGGTTACAATATTTCTTTGTAATCTTATTTGCCATCATGGCTGTTAAAAGTTTCTTTATCTATGCCCATACCAAGATCCTCTATAGCACTGGTATGCATACTGTAGGCGTGGTCGAATCTATCGATCCTAACCATGGTATTACTATTGTAAGAGGTTCTATTAAATTGGATGATGGACGAGAACTTTCTATCGAAAGTCGTTTTGCCGGTGAATCTGTAGCTCATGAAATCCGCCATTTCTTAGATGAGCAAAAAACTAAAAAGCTTCCGGCTTTAGTTGTCGATATCAAAGGTAAACGTCCTCGTGGTATGTTTGTTATTCATACCTATGCAGGTCATTTAGACGAAGAATACAAAAATCAATTGATTGTAGATAAAAAATAATCAGGAAATAACATGAGTCTTAGTAGCGCAAAAGCAATTTTAGACGGTAGCATTGCCGTCGGTAGCTCTGTCACTTTAGCCGGATGGATCCGTACTCGTCGCGATTCAAAAGCTGGCTTTTCTTTTTTAGCAGTAAATGATGGTTCCTGCTTTAATAATGTTCAGGTCATCGCTCCTCAGAGCTTAGAAAATTATGAAAGCGAAATATTAAAACTCACTACTGGTTGTTCAGTAGTTGTTGAAGGTATTTTAAAAGCCTCCGAAGGTAAGGGACAGGATTATGAAATCACCGCCTCTTCTGTTAAAGTTTTAGGCTTTGTCGAAAACCCTGATACTTATCCTATGAGCGCTAAACGCCATAGTGTTGAATATCTGCGTGAATATGCCCACTTGCGTCCGCGTACTAATTTAATGGGCGCTGTAATGCGTATTCGCAATACCTTAGCTTATGCAATTCACACTTTCTTCCAGTCTCAGGGCTTTATGTGGGTATCCACCCCACTTATCACATCCTCTGACTGTGAAGGTGCCGGTGAAATGTTCACCATTACTAATTTAGATCTCAACAACTTACCTAAAGATGATAAAGGTAACGTTGATTACTCCGAAGATTTCTTTGGTAAACATGCTTATATGACTGTATCAGGTCAGCTAGAAGTCGAGACCTATGCAAGTGCTTTTAGCAAATGCTATACCTTTGGACCTACCTTTAGAGCTGAAAATTCCAATACCACCAGACACTTATCTGAGTTTTGGATGTGTGAGCCTGAGATGGCTTTCACCGATTTAGATGGTTGTGCCGGTGTTGCTGAGCAAATGTTAAAGTTTGTCTTTAAAACCGTTTTAGAGTTACGTCGTGACGACTTAGAATTTATCGTTGAACGTGTAGATAAAAATGCAATTAAGCGTTTAGAAGATTTTATTAACTCTGATTTTGCTCAAGTTGATTACACCAAAGCTGTAGAAATCTTACAAAATTGTGGTAAGAAGTTTGAGTATCCTGTTAAATGGGGTATCGATCTACAGTCAGAACACGAGAGATACTTAGCTGAGGAATACTTTAAGTCCCCTGTTGTAGTTAAAAACTATCCTAAGGACATTAAGGCCTTCTATATGAAGCTCAATGACGATGGCAAGACTGTAGCTGCAATGGATGTTTTAGCTCCTGGTATTGGCGAGATCATCGGTGGTTCTCAGCGTGAGGATCGTCTTGAAGTCTTAGATAAACGCATGGAAGAAACCGGTTTAAACAAGGATGTTTACTGGTGGTACCGTGATTTACGCCGTTATGGTTCTGTACCTCACTCAGGCTTTGGTTTGGGATTTGAGCGTTTAGTAGTTTACGTAACCGGTGTAGGTAACGTTCGTGACGCTATTCCATTCCCAAGAACTCCTAAATCTGCTGAATTCTAAATTTTAGAAAATATTTTTTAAGATTATTTAAAAGCGAAATGCATAAGCATTTCGCTTTTTTTTTGCTTTCATCTTTTAAGAATTTTAAAACTGTGATCTACTTTAAAAAATTTTTCCATCTCAAAAAAGCTTGTATACAAGATGTTAAAAATTGATCTGATCTGTCAAACAAAAATTTTTTTCAAACCGTTATTTAATACATTTTGTAAATACAAACCTCACATTTTCTTACATAATAGATCATATCTTTTGCTAAAAAAAATGTTACCGATAAAACCACTCGTTCTGTATTAAAGAACAATATCTTTTATTTCAAATTTATTTGCATAAAATTAACATCTTAATTTTTAACAAAATTTTATTATTTCTTTACAATTTAGATGAAAAATTTATAATCATGTATACTAGTAATCAAGTTTTTTAAAATTTGCGGTCAAGTACACATTTTATTAAAATGACTACCTGTATAATGCATCTATCTTGAATGGTAGATAAAAAAATACTATTCAAGATTCACAATAAAGATGACAAAAATTTATCGTCTCTGTTAAAAAATGATCTCTCAAAAAGAAAGAGATTGGCTTACTTAGTAAACAAAGGTATAGGACAACAAATATGCGTATGTATAAAATGTTAGGTCTGGCTGCCGCCATCGCTACGGCTTCAACTTTCGCTTTAACTGGCTGTGGTGAAGATGCTAAAACCTTAGTACGTATCTCCCACACTCAAACCGATACTCACCCAGATCATCTCGGCTTTGTAGCTTTCAAAGACTACATTGAGAAGAATCTTGGAGATAAGTATGAAGTTCAGATCTTCCCTAACGGTTCCTTAGGTGCTAATGAGAAGGTATTAGAGCTTATCAAGCAGGGTTCTGTACAGTTCTTATCTGTATCTACTGCTAATATCGAAGCCTTCGACAAGATCTATGCAGTATTTTCCGTTCCATACCTCTTTACCTCAGAAAAGGCTTATGAAGGATTTATCTCTGATCCAGAGGTTTTAAAGAAATTATCTGTCAATGCTAAGGCTGATGGTTTTACCGCTATGGCAGCCTTTACCGCTGGTACTCGTAACTTCTACTCTAAGACTCCGATTAAATCTGTAGCCGACTTAGAAGGCAAGAAATTCCGTGTTCAAGCAGGTCCTACCAATGTCGCAATGATGAATGCTTTCGGCGCTGCAGCAACTCCTATGAGTTTCGGCGAGGTTTATTCTGCCTTACAACAAGGTGTTATCGATGGTGCTGAAAACAACGAGTTGGCTTTAACTGATCAGAAGCATGGTGAGGTTTGCAAGTACTTCTCTTATGACGGTCACCAGATGTGCCCAGATATCGTTGTAGGTTCTCAGGTATTCTTAGACAAGTTATCAGCTGAAGATCGTAAGGTCTTTGAAGATGCCGCTAAGGTTGCTCAGGAAGCTGAATTTGCAGCATGGCACAAGAGTGTTGACGATGCTAAGGCTAAGGCCATTCAGATGGGTGTAGAGTTCATCGATGTTGATGCTAATGAGTTCCGTGAGAAGGTATTACCTTTACATGAGCAGTTACTCAAAGATAATCCTGCTATGAAAGAGATTTACGACGCTGCTTCTGCTTATAACGCCGCTCATCAGTAATCTCCTATTCTAAATTTTGGAGCAATTATGCAAGGCATTAGAAAAATTTTAGATAAATGTTTGGTGGTAATCAACGTAATCCTATTTTTAGAGATGACTATTGTTGGTACCTACCAGATTGTCACACGTTACTTTTTCAACTCACCGAGTACTATCTCTGAGGAATTAGTAACTTACAGCTTCACTTGGTTGTCAATTTTATCTGCAGCTTATGTTTTTGGCAAAAGAGGCCATCTTTGCATGTCCTTCTTTGCAAGCAAATTCACAGGTAAAAACCGCGTCTATTTGGATCTGTTCAGTGAGACTTTGATATTGCTAACTGCAGTTTTGCTCCTAATTTACGGCGGCTATATTATGTCAATTCAGAATGCCACCCAGGTTACTGCTTCTTTAGGTATTAGTATGGGCTTTATGTACTCTGTACTGCCTATCTCAGGCTTATTGATGCTTATCTACAGCATTCTGAATATTGCTGACTTATTCAAAATCTTAAACTCTCCTGATGTTGATAAATATATTGGCGTCAGTGTTTCTGAATCATAATAAAAATATAACCAAAGTAAGGCAACACTCAATGCTGTTGCCTTAAATTAGGAGAAAAAACATGACTGCTACAGTTGGCCTTGTAATGGCCCTAGTCTTGGTTGGCTTATTGATTTTAGGAGTGCCGATTTGCATCTCCATCGCCATTTCCTCTATTGCAGCCGGTGCCATCGCACTTGACTTCAATATGATGTTACAGACTGGTGCTCAACGTACCTTTACTGGTATTTCTGTATTTACCCTGATTGCAATTCCGTTCTTTATCTTAGCCGGTAATATCATGAACCAAGGCGGTATCGCCCTAAGACTCATGAACTTAGCTCGTTTATGTGTAGGCAAACTCCCAGGTTGCTATGCCCACACTAACGCCATGGCTAATATGATGTTCGGTGCTATTTCAGGTTCTGGTGTAGCCGCTGCCTCAGCTATGGGTACCATCATTGGTCCTATCGCTGTTAAAGAAGGCTATGATACTGACTATATGGCTACTATCAATATTGCTACCGCTCCGACCGGTCTTTTGATTCCGCCATCTAACGTACTTATCACCTATGCTTTAGTTTCAGGTGGTACCTCTGTTGCTGCATTATTCTTAGCAGGTTATGTCCCGGGTATTTTATGGGGTGTATGCTGTATGGTTTATGCTGGTATCTTAGCTAAAAAACTCGGTTACAAGCCTGATTCTCAGAAAATCACTTTACAATTAGCAACTAAAATCTTAGTTGATGCTGTACCGTCCTTGCTGCTTATCATCATTGTTATAGGTGGTATTGTACAAGGTGCCTTCACTGCAACTGAGGGTGCTGTGGTAGCAGTAGTTTACTCTTTAGTCTTAGCATTTATCTATCGTTCTATTAACATAAAGAAATTGCTTAAGATCTATGCTGACTCAGCTGAGATGACCGGTATTATCATCCTCTTAATCGGTATTTCCTCCATCATGTCTTGGGTTATTTCTTTCGTAAATATCCCGACTGCTGTAGGTGAACTCTTAAAAGGTGTAAGTGATAATCCAATTGTGATTATGCTCATCATCAATATCATCTTACTGTTTGTTGGTACCTTCTTAGATACCACTCCAGCTGTATTGATCTTCACTCCGATCTTCTTACCGATTGCCTTAAGTTGCGGTTTAAGCGCTGTAGAGTTCGGTATCATCATCACCTTCAACCTTTGTATC
>URKL01000095.1 GCA_900548485.1 uncultured Succinatimonas sp. | reverse complement strand
CTCCCTACTGCTTTCATTACTATTTAATTTCAGTGAGTTCGCAGTGCTGACTCTTTATAAAATTAAAATAACATCTAATTATTTATAGTTACAAATGATCTAAGATTTTTTGACTTAAGATTAAAAAGATTACAGCCAGATTATCATTGAAAATCATGCATCTTTTGTCAAGAAATCCATAATTTGAGGGACTACTGCTTCAAAATTTTCAAAAGCATGGCACCCACCTGCAAAAACATCAATTTTAGCATTTTGATAATAAGATAGTGCTTGCTTATAATCTAAAACCTCATCACCTTTTTGCAAGAGGACATAAATATTTTGAGGGTTAAATTTAATTTGAGCTTCAATATCAAGCTGTTGCAAATAATCAATCATATCTTGAGTCAAAATAAAATGGGTATCTGTACAACTATTGTATTGTGGGCCTAAAAGCTCTTTACAAAAATTTTGAGGATGGACACAGGGATTAACTAAAGCAACCTTCAAGTTATAAAGATTACTTAAAATTGTAGCCATAAATCCACCCATAGAACTACCAACTAAAGCTAATTGGTCATAACTATAATTTTGACAAAAATCGCAAAGTTTTTTTAAAGCCTCTTTAGGGGTATCAGGAAAATCTAAAGAGATAAATTTATGCTCTTGATAATTTTCAGCTAATATACGTTTTAAAATCTGAGCCTTAATTGCATTTGATCCTGACAGATAACCATGAATATAAGCAATTAACATCAATAACCACCTACATCGCTACGAGGATGAAATGCATCTGTCTCCAAACGGCATACTAATGTCTCAAAATCGCCATTATTTTTAAAAGCAAAATAACGCCATCCAGGCCCCTTACAATCTAAAGCAAAATCCCGCGAACGAGGGACAAATTGGATAGAGGTTGAAGGTGTAGCTATATATCTAACACCTTGCTTCATTTCATCTATTTCTTGATGTACATGCCCTGAAATTACAACTTTAATTGTAGGGAAACGTCTGACAAATACCTGAAATTCATCCTGATTATGCAAAGTTTGCGTATCTAACCAATCACTACCAACTAAAAGAGGTAAATGATGTATGCAAATTACGGTATTTAAATGGGGATTTTCCTTAATACATCTTTCGGCATAATCTAGCTGATCACGCTGCACCCATCCATGAGCAACCCCATAAACCTCAGAATTCAATAAAATAAACTGCCAGCTACCGCATATTATATTTCTACTAGTATTTATACCTAAACCATTAAAGATACGGTACATCAAGGGACCATCATCATGATTTCCCGGCAAGAAAAATACAGGTTTGTTTAAGCATCTTACCATCTTAGCAAAACGCTGATAGGATTCTACTGAATAATCCTGAGAAATATCACCCGTCATCAGCACGAAATCAAAATCGATTTCTTGCTTTTTTACCTCATCTAATACGGCCGCAAAACTCTGTGCGGTTCTTACCCCTAGCAAATCACCATTAGGCTCAGAAAACAGATGCGTATCTGTTATCTGCAATACTCTAAAGTGCCGATCGGCGCTCCGGGGATTTATTCGGCATTGATCTTCCATAACTTCTCACACTTGACCTTAGCTTCATACCCGGTTGTACTTAAAACAATATGTATAAAAAATAAATACTATATTTAAGATTAGATTATTTTCATTAAGAATATCTTTACTCAAGATAGATTCTGGGATCTAAATCTCATTTATAACAAAATTTAACAAAACTTATTGTATAAGATTTAAAAGACAAAAGGGATCGAACGATCCCTTTTTATGATCTATGACAGAGTTTTCAAAAGATCTAAGAGTTCTTGCCAAGACGAGAACTTATATGAAGGCTTACTAGAATCTATACTTCCGCGACAATAACCAAAAGTAAAGAATACCGAAGGCATATCAAGACGTAAAGCTGGGATCATGTCGTTAGCGGAATCTCCTACCATGACTGCATCTTGAGCTTTTACCTTAAGTTTATCTAAAACATATAATAAAGGCTCAACCTCAGGTTTCTTCTTATCTAAAACCTCTCCAGCTAAAATAAAATCAAAATATGAAGCAAGCCCCATATACTCTAATAATGGCTTTGCAAACATATTAGGCTTATTTGTCACAACAGCAAGTTTGATTTTCTCTTGTTGACACCATTTAAGTGTTTCTTCTACATAAGGATATACTGCAAAATCCTTGTTTAAACCTTTAGTGTAAAACTGATTGAAAAGTTCACGTGCTTTTTTTAATAAATCCTCACCAACGTCTGCTGTTGTGGCCTCAAAAGATCCAACAATAATTCTACACAATAATAATTGAATACCATTACCTACATAACCTTTTGTAGTTTCCTCAGAAGGCACATCTATACCCAAAGCTTCTGCAGTTTTTTGTGCAGCTTTAGCTAGCTGACAAATGGTATCTGCTAAGGTTCCATCTAGATCGAATAATAAAGCCTGCGGCTTTTTAGTAAGCATCATTAAATCTTAAGACCTTCATGTAATTCTTTTAAAGAAATAGCTTTATCATCTGCACCAAAGAAAGCTGAACCTACTACAAATACATTTGCTCCACACTCGGCAATATTACCAATATTTGTAGCTTTTACGCCTCCATCAACCTCAATATCGATCTTAGCATCAGCTGCAAAAGCCATACATTTGATATCAGCAACTTTCTTTAAACATGCAGGTAAAACCTTTTGACCACCGAAGCCCGGATTTACAGTCATAACCAAGACAAAATCAAGTTTATCCCATAAATAATCTAAAAATTGTGGTGCTGTCGCAGGGTTTAAAGCTAAACCTGATTTGACATTATGATCCTGAATAAAGGTCAACATTCTCTCAACATGAATGCAAGCCTCAGGATGGAAAGAAATCCAATCTGCACCAGCTTTAATGTAATCCTCAACAATAGCCTCAGTTACAGGGCTTACCATTAAATGTACATCAAAGATAGCCTGTGGATAACGCTTCTTTAAAGCAGCTAAAAAACCAGGGCCAAAAGTCATATTAGGAACAAAATGATAATCCATTACATCAAAATGAATGACATCAACTCCGCAAGCCAAAGCTTCTCCTACATCGCGCTCTAAATTTATTAAATCTGCAGAAAGAATAGAACCTGCAATTTTAAAGTTTTTGTCTGTCATTTTTTATTCCCTGTTAGTTATTGCCTGATTTAATGGCAAAAATATTTTTTATAAAGACTTATTTTAGGATTAAAATTTTTGATTATTTTAACTAATTATCACTTTTATCCTCTGAAGATAAACTATCTTTAGAGTCGCCTTCAATTTGCTCTAAGGTATCACCTCTTAACGTAACACGATTATGTGTAGTAGCCTTTGGAGTACTAGCCTCAAGCCCCTGAGGAATGCTTTTTGGCAATACGCCCTCATCAAGTTTCGAGTTTTGAGCATCTCCATGATAAGGATCTACTTTAAGGTCGTGCTCTTTTATTGGTACTAACTCTAAAGGTTCAACATCCGTTTTATTTTCTAAAGACTGCTCTGTTTTTTTCTCATAAGCTTCCGAGGATTGTTCTGTATTCTGAATTGGTTTTACTTCTACGCTTGTAATTTGAGGCTTTTCTACCTTTGGATCAAAAATTAAATCTAAAGGATTTTTTCCTAAAAGCACAGGCACCAGACAAGCTATGATAATAGCAAGACATGTTACAACTACAAATAACCAAGCCCCTTTTAAGCTTTTTTTGTTATTTTTTGTAGGAATTTTGGGTCTGAAATTATCTGGAGTTTCCATAAAAGCCTCAATTGCAAATCACATTAAATTACACTTAAAGTTTAGGCCTTTTTAAGCTCTAAGATCAAAGCTTCGACCTCTGCATCGCTAATATCTGCAAAAACTTTAGCTTTACCAATACCTTCAGGTAATACGTAACGAATTACACCTTGGCGAACCTTCTTATCATGACGCATAAAACAGATAAAATCTTTTTCTGTCATATTTTCAGGAATGGTTACCGGCAAATTACATTTTGCCACCAAATTTACAATACGTTCATGCTCTTGAGGTAAAATAAGTCCACGTTTTTGAGCTAAGGCAGACGCAATAACCATACCTAAACCTACAGCCTCACCATGAAGCCATGTACCAAAACCTAAAAAAGCCTCTAAAGCATGACCAAAAGTATGACCAAAATTCAAAATAGCTCGTAGACCATGTTCCTGTTCATCACATGCTACAACCTCAGATTTGATCTCACAACAACGTTTAACTGTTTTAGCAATTACCTCATGATCATTTAAAAAAATTTTTTCTGAATTTTGCTCTAAATACTCAAAGAAACCTTTATCGTAAATAATACCGGTTTTAACAACTTCTCCTAAACCTGCAGTAATTTCACGCTTAGGCAGAGTCTTTAGGAAATCAATATCAATAACTACAGCTTTAGGCTGATAAAAAGCACCAATCATATTTTTTCCTAAAGGATGATTGAAAGCTGTTTTTCCACCTACTGAAGAATCAACCATTGATAATAAGGTAGTCGGCATTTGTACAAAAGGGATACCACGCTGATAACAAGCTGCAGCAAAACCAGCCATATCACCAACGACACCACCACCTAAAGCTACAATAGCGCCATCTCGACCAAAATCATCTTCAAGTAAAGTAGAGAGGATCTGCATCCAAGAATCAACAGTTTTATAGCACTCTCCATCTTTTAAGATACATTGAGAGACTTTAAAATCTTCGGCCTCTAATGAATGTTTTACATTATCTAAATATAAAGGCGCGATCGTATCATTAGTTACAATCAATACATCTTTTTGCTTAGAGAGAGCCTGTTTTACCAATGGTCCGTAATTGAGATTTGAACCTATATAGATTGGGTATGAACGCTCTGCTAACCCTACTGTGATACTTTGCATGTTAATTCCTCTAATTTACTTTGAATCAATTCAATACACTCGCGAACACTATGTGAACCGCTATCGACAGTAATATCAGCCACACTTTCAAATAAGGGCTTTCTGTAATCAAAGATATCGCTCAAACGCTGTTTTCGATCCTCAGCGTAAATCATAGGTCTACCATTATCATTTAAAGTACGTTGATACTGAGTCTCAACATCAGCATATAGATAAACTACCAGACCATTATTTTTTAACAGATCGATATTCTCTTTAGTAACAACTATACCACCACCGGTGGCAATAACAGCCTCATAGGATAATGAACGCTTTAGGGCTAAAGTTTCTTGCTTTCTAAAACCTATTTCACCTTCTTTTTTAAAGATTTCAGGAATAGAAGTCTTACAAAAAGCAACAATTTCTTCATCAAGATCAATAAATGGTCTAGAACTTATGAGCGCCAGACTTTTACCAATGGTAGTTTTGCCACAACCCATTGGTCCTACTAAAAAAATACGCTCAGGGTGAGCTAATGACATAAAAATATCCCAATTTTTTGCTGTAAATATTGTAACTGATAGAAACAGCGATACACAAAATAAAAATATTCTATAGAGTTTATCAAAAATAGAAAAAAAACAGGTACTTCTAAATAAATGCCTCTTTTTAGACAAAAAAAGGCTCCATCACTGGAGCCCTTTATTGTTTACAGTTTAAATTGCGTCATTGCGCTAGATTACATCATACCGCCCATGCCGCCCATGCCACCCATAGGGGCCTGAGGAGCATCGCCTTCCTTCTTAGGAGCATCAGCAATCATGCACTCAGTGGTAAGCATTAAGCCAGCGATAGAAGCTGCATACTGTAATGCAGAACGAGTAACCTTGGTAGGATCCAAAATACCCATTTCAATCATATCACCATACTGCTCAGTAGCAGCATTATAACCGTAGTTACCTTCCTTAGAACGAACTTCGTTAGCAACAACAGCAGACTCTTGGCCAGCATTAGTTACAATCTGACGTAAAGGAGCTTCCATAGCGGCTAAAGCAACCTTGATACCAACGTCCTGATCCTGGTTGTCGCCCTTTAAGCCAGCAATGATCTTAGCTACGCGAACTAAAGCTACACCACCACCAGGAACAACACCTTCCTCAACAGCAGCGCGAGTTGCATGCATAGCATCCTCAACACGAGCCTTCTTTTCCTTCATTGCAACTTCAGTAGCAGCACCAACCTTAATTACTGCAACACCGCCAGCTAACTTAGCTACGCGCTCTTGAAGCTTCTCGCGGTCATAATCAGAGGTGGATTCCTCGATCTGCTTTCTGATCTGAGCTACGCGCTCTTTAATGGCATCGGCCTCACCTGCACCATCAATAATGGTGGTGTTGTCCTTATTGATAACAACACGCTTAGCAATACCTAAGTCATCTAAGGTAGCCTTCTCTAATTCCATGCCTAACTCAGAAGAAATTACGGTACCGCCAGTTAAGATAGCGATATCCTGGAGCATAGCCTTACGACGATCACCAAAGCCTGGAGCCTTAACAGCAGCAACCTTAACAACACCGCGCATGTTGTTAACAACTAAGGTAGCTAAAGCCTCAGACTCAACATCCTCAGCGATAATGAGTAAGGATTTACCCTGCTTAGCAACATTCTCTAAAATAGAAACGAGATCGCGAATATTTGCAATCTTCTTGTCGCATAAAAGGATGTACGGATTCTCTAACTCAACGGTGCCAGTATCAGGCTTGTTGATGAAATATGGAGAGAGGAAGCCACGGTCAAACTGCATGCCTTCAACTAAATCTAACTGATCCTCTAAACCCTGACCATCTTCAACGGTAATAACACCATCACGGCCAACATTCTCCATGGCGTCAGCAATTAAATTGCCAACAGTAGTATCAGAGTTAGCAGAAATAGTTCCTACCTGAGCGATGGACTTCTTATCCTCACACTTAGTAGATAACTTCTTTAATTCCTCAACAGCAGCCTCAACAGCCTTATCAATACCGCGTTTTAAATCCATAGGATTCATGCCAGCAGCAATTGACTTTAAGCCCTCGTTAACGATAGCCTGAGCTAAAACAGTAGCGGTAGATGAAGGAATCCCTCCACCAGTAAAAAGCAGTAAATGGGAAATGCAATCCTC
>URKL01000094.1 GCA_900548485.1 uncultured Succinatimonas sp. | reverse complement strand
GTATCAGTGGTGAAAGATTCGTTTTACAACCTATCACCCCGCCATCGCCACCATCAGGGCCTCCGCGAGGAACATACTTTTCACGACGGAAACTTACACAACCATTACCGCCGTCACCGGCTTCAACACGGATCACGGCCTCATCGACAAACTTCATTATTTTCTCCGTAAGTCAGCAAACGGCAGTAAGACTGCCTACATACTAAAAAGCCCCGCAACAAGGCAGGGCTTATAAATCTTGTTCAAATTCGCAAATTACTGCTCAGAAGCAACAATCTCTACGAACTTGCGGTTATTCTTGCCACGGGTGACAAAAGAAACAACACCGTCCTGCTTTGCAAACAGGGTGTCATCCTTGCCTAAACCGACATTAGTACCAGCGTGGAAATGAGTTCCACGTTGACGAACAATGATGCTGCCTGCAGTGACAGTCTCACCAGCATAGGCCTTAACGCCTAAACGCTGACCTTGGGAATCACGACCGTTACGGACGGAACCACCAGCTTTCTTGTGTGCCATTTATTCCTTCTCCTTATTACGCGGTAATACCGGTAATCTTCAAATCAGTGAACCACTGACGGTGACCGGTCACCTTCTGATGGTGCTTGCGACGACGGAACTTAACGATCTTAATCTTCTCACCGCCATGAGCGCCTAAAACTTTGGCACTAACCTTGGCACCGTCGATATAAGGAGCACCAACTTTAATATTGGTACCGTCGGAAACTAAAAGAACCTTATCAAGGGTAATATCGCTGTCAGCTTGGGCATCGAGGAGCTCAACGCTAAGCACGTCGCCCTCGGAGACCTTGTGCTGCTTGCCGCCGCAAAAAATAACTGCGTACATGCTCAAACTCCGGGTAGTTGCAGGAGTTCTGCTCCCGCCATCCATGTAAAAAAAAAGATTGCCCACACAGGGCGATAGTGGGACAGCATTTTACAGACAAAAACATAAAAATGCAAGTCTAAAATCAGACTACACTAAAATTTTATCTATATTAGGCTATTTCAATTAATGCGTCGTCACGACGAATTAATTCCACTTATGAAAACATACGAATTTTAATTGCTTATGAATCATATTTCAAGAAATTTATAGTGCATAATGATAAAATATTGCAGTTACTAAGGAAGGGGATATGGATAAACATACGAAAGTACTCGAAAATAGTCTGCAAAAGGTCGAGAATTATCTTTTTAATACCCTCTCAGGGCATAAGGTAGAGGAACACGTTAACTCCATGTGCATGCATGTTGTACGCTCTGGAGGAAAACGCATTCGTCCACGTTTGGTATTAGCATCAGCTTATGCTCTTGATATTGGGATTGACGAGAATCATGCCGTTGAATTTGCTGCAGCAATTGAACTTTTACACACAGCAACCCTAATCCATGATGATGTAATTGACCATGCTCAATTAAGACGTGGACAAAGCACCCTTAATGCTACTGATGGCAATCATGTAGCTGTTTTAGCTGGTGACTACATGTTCACTCGTTGTTTTTTAGCGTTACAGTCTTTAAATAATATGCAACTCTTCGCTGCAGTGAATAATGCAGTAACAGCTCTCGTCTCAGGTGAACTGAAACAGCTTGAACGGGTTGGAGACATTCATATAAATTTTGATGACTATGAAACAACTATATATTGCAAAACCGGAGCTCTCTTTGAAGTTGCAGTAACAGGCATGGCTATTTTTAGCAATCAAAAACCAGAAATAATTGATGCTTTAGCCCTTTATGGCAAAAAACTTGGCATTGGTTTTCAGGTTGTTGATGATATGCTTGACTATAGCTCAAGCTCTAAGCACTTAGGAAAAACTGTAGGCGAGGATCTAAATGATGGTCGTATTACCTTACCTATCATCATCACCTATCAAGCTTTATCTTGCGAGGATAAAGCATGCTTCAAAAAAGCCGTAGAAGATAAAGACCTTCCTAGAGTTTTAAAATTTATCAATAATACAAAGGCCTTAGCTAAATGCCAAGAGTACGCCAATAACGCTATAAATACCGCCATAGAGGCTTTAAATATACTTCCTGACACTCCCTATAGAAATAGCCTAATCAAACTCGCTCTAAAAGCTATAAATCGTAGTTTCTAGACAAATATTTCATCATCCCTATCCTTAGTTCAAAAATAGGGGCTTTTATCATAAGTGGAAGATACCGCAGACGAAAAATCCCCTAAACTTCAAATACAAGCCACCTCGTTACAAAAAAAAAGCAGTGTCCATAAGAACACTGCCTCATTTAGATGATTAATTTTGCTAATTATTTATCTGCAAAAGGATCTTCTAAGGTGATAGTTTGATTGCGCTCAGGGCCTGTAGACAAAATTGCAACCTTAGTACCAGATAACTCTTCAATACGCTTAATGTATTTTTGAGCGTTTTCAGGTAAATCATCCCAAGAAGTTACACCAAAGGTGGATTCTTTCCACCCCGGCAAAGTCTCATAAATCGGAGTAACACCTTCATACTCAGCTGCAGCTAAAGGAGGTAAGTTAGAAATAGAACCATCCGGGAGCTTATATGCAGTACAAATCTTAAGCTCATCCATACCATCTAAAACATCCATCTTCATTAAGGCTAAGCCTGAGATTGAGTTAATGGTAACGGCTCTACGCATAGCTACAGCATCGTACCAACCTGTACGACGAGGACGACCTGTAACAGCACCAAATTCACGACCACGACAGCGAATTTCTTCACCAGTCTCATCATTAAGCTCTGTAGGATACGGACCACCACCTACACGAGTGGTGTAAACCTTAGCAATACCTAAAACATATTCGATATCTAAAGGACCTGCACCTGAACCTGTAACACAACCGCCAGCAACAGTATTAGAGGAGGTTACATAAGGATAAGTACCATAATCAATATCTAAGAAACTACCTTGAGCACCCTCAAAAAGAATCTTCTTATGCTCTTTACGTCCTTCTGCTAAAAGTTCTGAAATATCAGCAATCATTGCTAATAAACGCTCACGTAAAGGCAGAATCGCCTCCATTACAGATTCAAAGGAAACCTCAGGCTCTTGATAGTAATTTTTAAGCATGAAATTACGATAATCAAGTAAAGCTTTAAGTTTGATTTGGAAGGTTTCCATGTCCTTTAAGTCACCAACACGTAAACCACGACGAGCGACCTTATCCTCATAGCAAGGACCGATACCACGTCCTGTAGTACCGATGGCGTTCTTACCACGTAATTTTTCAGCACCTCTATCAATAGCAGGATGAATTGGTAATAATAAGGCACTAGCAGCAGAAACCTTAATACGTTTCTCTACATCAACAACACCAGCTTTTACCAATTCTGCAATTTCTTCAAATAAAGCAATTGGGTTGACTACCACGCCAGAACCAATCAAGCATAAGCACTGTGAATGTAAAATTCCGGAAGGGACGAGTCTTACAACCACCTTACGATCACCTACGACTAAGGTGTGGCCAGCATTGTTGCCACCTTGGCTACGAACGACTATATTGGCCTTTGAAGTCAGAAGATCGGCGACTTTACCTTTACCTTCGTCGCCCCACTGTGTGCCCAGCACAATAACATTATTCATGTTTTTTCCTCGTCCCGGTAAAACCCGGGGTCTTTGTCATGTTTAATAGATCTGTCAAACAGACAGATCTCCTCTGTAAATTATTTATTTGTACCAAAAGCGTTGTTGAAGTACTTAAAGAATTCGCTATCAGGCTTTAAAACTAAAACATCATTACCTGAATTCATAGATTGCTTATAAGCTTCCATTGAACGCAAAAATTCATAAAGCTCTGGTGAACGATTATAAGCATCGGCATAAATTTTAGTAGCCTCAGCATCACCTTCACCGCGTAATTTTCTAGCATTACGCTCAGCCTCTGCTATCTTAACAACAACCTCTCTATCAGCCTGAGCTTTGATGGTCTCAGCTTCACGACGACCTTCGGACCTATGCAATTTAGCCACGGCATCACGCTCAGCACGCATACGCTGATAAATAGAATTTGAAACTTCAGGCGGTAAATTTATTTGTTTAGTACGTACATCAACAATTTTAATACCTAAAGCTTTTGCTGAGGAACCAATATCTCTTAAAGCATTTTGCATGACTTGATCACGCTTTGAGCTTGAAACAGGATCCTCAGGGACAGCATTTGCATCAACAACAGCATCAAAAGAATTGTCTACATTGTCATTATTAGCACCAGAAACTAATTCATGAATAGTAAGACGGCCAATCTGACTACGCAAGGAGTTATTGATACGACGACGTAATAATTCCTCAGCTTGCATTTTATTACCACCTGCAGTGGTTAAATAATAAGTAGCAGCATCTTCAATTTGCCATTTTACATATGAATCGATAATAACGTCTTTTTTCTCAGAAGTAACAAAACGATCTGCACTTGAACTGATAGTCTGAATACGCACATCCATAGTTTTTACTTTATCTAAGAAAGGAATCTTAAAATGTAAACCAGGATCAACTATCTTTAAGGCCTGATCGCTATCACGTACCACCTTACCAAAACGGGTAACAATACCTTTACTACCCTCTGAAATAACATAACAACCATTGAAGGCAATAAAACCTAAAATGATTACTAAAGCTAAAATTAAGTTTAAATTTAACTTACGCATTATCTGTCTCTCCGGATATTAGGATAACCTGAGGTATTTAAAGGCGGATAAGCGCTACCTTCAGTTTGAGTGTTAACGTTAGTTTCCTCTTGGGTATTATTTACCTGAGGCACAACCTCTTTTTCAGCTACAGGAGCCTTGGACATCATTTCCTGTTGCGGTAATGGCATATATAAAATAGGAGCTTGCCCCTGTGAAGCATCAATTAAGACTTTACGAGACTTACCTAAGACCTCTTGCATAGTCTCAAGATAAATACGCTTACGTGTAATTTCAGGAGCTGCTAAAAATTCAGGTAATACCTCTTCAAAACGAGCAACCTCACCTTGAGCTTTTAATACAACTTGAGAACGATAACCTTCAGCCTCTTGCTTAATACGCTGTACCTGACCTTCAGCTTTAGGTAAAACTTCGTTTGCATAAGCCTCAGCTTCACGCTTATAGCGTTGCTCATCTTCTTGAGCTGCAATAGCATCATCAAATGCAGCTTTAACTTGTTCAGGTGCACGGGCTGGTAAGAAGTTAACATCAACAATTGCCAGACCGGTATTATAAGGTTCGATAATTGAGGTCAAAAGATCACGTGTATTCTGACGAACCATCTCACGTCCTGAGGTTAAAATATCATCCATTAAAGTATGACCCACCACAAAACGCAAAGCACTATCAGTTGCCTCTAATAGAGTATTATCTGGATTTACAACTGAGTATAAGTAATTAACAGGATCAGCAATACGATACTGAACATCCATTTCTACTAAGACTACGTTCTCATCTTCAGTAAGCATAGTCCCCGAAGATTGAATTGCACGCACTTGCTCGATATCGACAACATTTACAGTATCGATACCAGAGAATTTCCAGCGCAAACCAGGTTCGACTACATCATAAATTTTACCAAAACGTAAAACTACACCGCGCTCAGCTTCTTTTACAGTATAAAATCCTGAAAAGATATAAAAGCCTAAAAGCACAGCTACAGCAGCCGTCAGTCCAAAACTTGAACCTTTCTTTAGATTATTACTGCCGTTTCCTTGAGAACCTTTACGCCCCTTGCCTAAAAACATTTCTTTTAAGGCTTTAATAACTGCATCGGCATTAAATCCTTGACGATTTGTTTGCCTACTAGTACGGCCCCATGGATCCTGTTTGGGACTTTCACGATGACCATCATCATTGTTATTACCCGACCCACCAGAGCCGGGGGCATTCCACCCCATTATGTCTATATTTTGGTTTTTCATAATTCTCTATTCAACCGAATCAAAATCAAATTCTTCTTTAATCCAAGGCAACTTTGTCTCTACACAAGTTCGAGATAATGCTCCTGAAGTTTGTTTATCAATACGCGCACATTCTACAGCCGGCATTGATAATTGTAGATGAGTACACCCATTATCATCATAGCTCTCACTCTTTACAGCCGTAGCTGCATAGAGAAAAGCTCTAAGTTTGCCCTCACAAGGGGGAATTACCACCTCAAAAGAACATAAATTATCGCAAAGGACTTCAGATACACAGTCTAAAAGATTTTCAAGACCTTCTCCTGTCTTTGCACTGACGTAAACACGAGTTGGTAAGCCTTTTTCATCGCGCACCACCTCAAATTTACTATCTTCTACCAAATCACTCTTATTATATACAATAAGGGTTTTAACTTGTGTAGCGCCTACTTGTTTTAAGACTTCATCCACAGCTTTGATATTGTCTTCTTTGCGTGGATCTGAGGCATCTACAATATGCAATAAGAGATCTGCTTGAGCTGTTTCCTCTAAGGTAGAACGGAATGCAGCCACAAGATCATGAGGCAGATGACGAATAAATCCTACCGTATCTGCAAATACCGTTTTACCAACACTCTTTAAATTAACTGTTCTTAAAGTCGGATCTAATGTTGCAAATAACTTATCTGCAGCATAAACATCGCTACCACATAGACGATTAAAAAGTGTTGATTTTCCTGCATTGGTATACCCTACAAATGAGACTACATTTATAGAATTACGCTTACGCAGATTACGATTTTGCTCACGACGTCTAGCTACAATTTCTAAGTCTCGCTTAATAATTGCAATACGTTCTCGTAAAGCACGTCTGTCTAACTCAATCTGAGTCTCGCCAGGACCGCCTCGTAGACCAAATCCACCCTTTTGACGCTCTAAATGAGTCCATCCTCGAACTAAGCGAGCTTGTTCATATTGAAGCTGAGCTAACTCAACTTGAAGCTTACCTTCATAAGTACGTGCTCTTTGCGCAAAAATCAGCAAAATTAAAGCAATACGATCCATTACCCTCACGGAGAAGGCTTTTTCTAAATTGCGTTCTTGTGCTGGACTTAACTTACTATTAAAGACGACTGTATTGGCTTCGGTAGCATTAACTGTAGCTGCCACCTCCAACACCTTACCTGATCCTATAAAAGAACTCGGATC
>URKL01000093.1 GCA_900548485.1 uncultured Succinatimonas sp. | reverse complement strand
TTGTGAAGGTTAACCTATTTTTATTATTAAGCAATATATAGAACAGCAGAACACACTGGTTTAGAAAAATTTCATTTTTCTAATCATCCTACTGCATCCTTAAACTTAAGTACTAGGATTTGTGTGCCCAAAATTTGATAAAGTTAAAGAATCGGTCTTAATATATAGGGGACAAATATTGATAACTTGATGTTTAGTCCACATTAAAAGGCCTAAGAGCATGATGCTTATTCAATAAGGAGCATGCTTTTTTTATCCAGACTTTAGAAGAGAAATTTAAAAGAAAAGCGCATAAAGATGCGCTTTTTCAGTAAAAAAGATGCATCAAAAACATGCGTCAAATTTAAGCGATTATTTTGATATTTGTACTTAAAGAAAAAATTTTCCTTAAACTTATAGCTGTTTCTGTAGTCCCTAGAGGCGCTATATTTAATATCTCAAAAATATTATCTATAACTTTAGCCTCTTTGTTATTTAACTTTTCACAAGTTCCTCTTCCTAATCTCATATATAGATTTTTATATGGATGTTTGTGAAAAAAATTAAACTCCCGTCTAAAGACAGGAGTAAATTTACTTAGAAGATGTTTTCATCATCAATATTAGAAGTATCAATCTCTGTTTGTGTTGGTATATTTTGCTCAGTTTGTTCATTATCATTTTCAGAGCTTAAGTTTTTACCGTTTAAAAGACAGAGGTCGTTAGCACCTTCAGGACTTGTACAGTTTGAAACATTTTTGGGACGTATAATTTCTGCAGACGGAATGCCTTGTTGAGCACGCTTAAAAAATTCAGCCCAAATTGGCAGGGCTGTATAAGCTCCGCCTTCAGGACTTATACGGGACCAGCCAAGGTTTCTATCAGTATCAAAGCCCATCCAAGCAGTTGCAACTAAATTGCCATTAAAGCCTGAGAACCAAGCATCATGTACATCATTAGTAGTACCTGTTTTGCCGTGAAGATCTTGTCTTTTGGTGATGGCAGAAGCTCGTCCTCCAGTACCATAATAAGGTCCCTGAATACCGTTGCCACCATAAATTACGGATTTGAGCATATCGGAGATGATATAAGCGTGTTCATGAGTTAGAACCTGAGGTGCTAAATTTTCATCGATTTCAATATCTTCACTAAATTTTAGGGGAATAGCGTTAATAACGCTATTTTTAGCTAAAGGAGCTGCTACCTTAGGTTTATATTCATAGATTTTTTGTTCATCTTTGAATATAGAATCTATGAAATAAGGATCGATCTTAAATCCGCCATTAGCAAAAGTCGCGTATCCTGTAACTAAGGTTAGAGGGGTAACCTCAACACTACCTAAAGCCATAGATACTACTTGTTGAGATTTTGGAATTTCAAAGCCAAATTTCTTAACATGTTCAACAACGTTGTTAACTCCAAGTTGCATAATCAGGCGAATAGATACAACGTTTTTTGAACGGGCTAGACCTTCGCGTAAGGTCATAATGCCATCGTAGCGATTAGGGGTATTTTTGGGCATCCAAAAAGTACGAGAACCAGGATCCCAGATTTGTAACTCCTTATCTTCAACAGCAGAATTGATATTGATGCCAGAGGCTACAGCAGCTGAGTATAAGAAAGGTTTGAAGTTTGAACCTGATTGGCGTTTTGCTTGAGTAGTACGATCAAATTTGCTCTTGGCAAAATCATAACCACCAACTAAAGCCTCTACTTTTCCATTGATAGGATTTAAGGCAACTAAAGATCCTTCAGCTTCTGGAAGTTGAGCTAATTGTAAGACCTTATTTTCATCTATATAGTAATAGATGAGATCTCCTTTTTTTAGAATATCTGATGGTTTTTTAGGGTTGGGTCCTTGTGATCTATCATTACGGAAGGGAGCAGCCCATTTAAGTCCATCCCAACTTATAGTCAGAGTCTGATCTTTGGTATCTAAGATAGACACTTCTTTTTTGCTGTCATTTATATTTTGAACTAATGCAGGGCTTATAAAATGATAGATATCATATTGTCTTAAAAAGTCGCTAATCTTATCAGGAGCGTTATCAAAATTTTCAATCTTATCAATATTGTTGAAAGCGCCACGATAACCATGTCGGCGATCATAGGCATTTACGCCCTTGAAGATAGCGTAATGAGCATCTTCCTGTACTTTTGAGTTAACAGTAGTATAGATTTCAATACCGTCAGTATAGGCTTTCTCACCATATTTTTCTAAGGCAAATTGACGTGCATTTTCAGCAACAAAGGGAGCATAAGCTTCAAGAGGGGCCCCATGAAAATAAGTCTTGTAAGGGGCATTATCTGCTAAATTAAACTCCTCCTCGGTTATATAACCTAAGGTTTTCATTCTATTTAAAACTAAATGGCGACGATCTCTTGAGCGTTCAGGATAGGAAATTGGATTTAAAGTAGAAGGTGCTTTAGGGAGTCCAGCTATAGTAGCGATCTCAGCTAAAGTTAAAGATTTTAAATCTTTGCCATAATAAGTTTGGGCAGCAGCAGCTACTCCATAACTTCTATGTCCTAGAGCAATTTTATTTAGATAAAGCTCAAGAATTTCGTCTTTAGTTAAAACTTGTTCGATGCGCAAAGAAATAAAAATTTCACGAATCTTACGTTCTAGGGTTTTATCGCGAGTTAAGAAGAAGTTACGGGCAACTTGTTGAGTAATTGTACTGGCACCTTGAGAAGCCTCAGCATTAGAAATTGCTACAAGTACTGCGCGCATAATACCAATAGGATCGATGCCTGAGTGCTCATAGAAACGGCTATCTTCAATAGCTAAGAAAGCCTGTTGCATTTTAAGCGGAATTTCTTCAAGTTTTACAGGGATACGTTTACTCTCGCCATATTCACCTATGAGCTTATGATCCGCAGTATAGATTTTCATGGGAGTTTCAAAAGAAACCTCTTTAAGTTCGGCTACATTAGGTAGAGAACCTAAGGTTTCATAGTAGAAGGCACTAACCGCAGCTCCTGTTAAAGCTACGCATAGCAGACCGCCCCAAAAAACGGTTTTTATTACCTTAATGAACACAATCAAACCTCAAAAAGTTATAAATCGGCATGATATTTTAACAAATATAGAGACCTCTTAAGCTTAAAAAACGCTTAAATCAGCCTTGAGTTTAGAAAATTTAAATTGTCCTACGTGTTTTGCTTTTATATCTCCATTTTGGTCGATAATTATATAAGTGGGGACACCTATGATTTGATAGTATTTTATAAGCTCTGAAATTTGAGGATCGTTTTGGTTAGTTACATCAATACGGATAAGTTTTACATTATCTGTCTGTTCTTTGAATTCATTACTACTATAGATGTCTTTATCAAGAGCATGGCAATTAGCACACCATTGAGCACTAAAAGTTAATAAGAGATTTTGGCCTTTATAAGTATCAAGATCGGAAAGTTTTGAGATAGTAATAAAGCCCTCAGGAAGTTTTTTATCTTGTTCTATAAAGGGAAAAACTAGAATAAAACTTAAAAAGAAGGCTATAAATGTAATTAAAATTTGACGTTTTTTTTGTAGCTTTGCGCTATTTTTTAACATAACAAAGCTTATGTAAGCGATGCTAAACGCAATTAAAAAAGTTAGGATTACAGTGTAAAAATTTCCTAAAAGGTGAGAGCTTAAATAAAATGCGGTAAAAACTAAAGGAAGAGCTAATAGATTACGAATGATTTTACCAAAGCGTCCAAATGAACCAATGAAATTTCTGCCAAAAAGGCCGATTAAAAGTAAAGGAAAGCCCATACCAAGACCTAAGCTTAAAAATAATAAGCTTCCTAGGATTTGATTACCTTGTGTAGTCACATATAAAAGAGCTCCAGCTAGAGGAGCACTGGTACAAGGAGTAGCTAATAGGGCACTAAAAACTCCAAATACAAAGGCAGAACTTAAAGAGCCTCTTTTTTGATTGGCCATTTTATTTTGCAGGTATAAATTAAAGGCTTTAGGCATTTTTATGCTTAAAATTTCCATGCAATCTAAGGCTAATATTATAAATAAGAAGGAGATAGCTACTAATGTAAGAGGGTGTTGAAAAAATCCTTGGGAGGCCATGCCAAAATACGCAAATATAAATCCTATAACGGTATAGGTTAAAGCGAGCGCAAAGATATAGGTTAAATTTAATATTAAAGAATCTTTTAGATTTTTACTTTTAGTTCCGATGATCATAGCTGAAAATATAGCTAACATCGGTAGAACGCAGGGAGTAAGATCTAAACTTATTCCTAAAAGAAAGCTAAGTAACAAAGTTAGAAGAATATTATCTTCAAGATTTTGATTAAAAAAGCTCTCTTGATTTGCTAAAGAGGCTTGGAGATCGTTTTGAATTTCAGGTAATTTGATTTTACTTATACTTTGGGGATAACAAATACCGTTGCGATCACAGCCTTGATAGGCTAAAGATAAGACTGCATTAGGTTTAGCTTGTAAAATTTTGATATTTACATTTACCTTATCAAAAAAAACTTCATGTTCACCTAAAGCATCTTTTATTTTTACAGGTTGTTTATTAAAACTAATTTCATAAATAAAATCATCACCTGATACTTTAAAACTCTTTTTATAAAGATAAGCACCAGTCTCAATAGTAAAGCTAAAGATAGCTTTATCGTCTTTAATATAGCCATAGCCTTGATAAGGTAATTGCTGCTGAATTCCAGAGGAAAGATCAAATAGATTATCTATCTCCGAGGCGTCAATCTTTGCAATAAAAAGTAATGGCAAAGTAAAACATAAAATTATTTTTTTGAGCATAAATTTAACCTGTAACTAGGTGTTAAAGTTAACAAATAACACAGCTATCAGCATCATTAAGATTTTTTTTAAATTTTGTCTATATTTATTTATAGAAAACTAAAAAAAGAGAGGAAAAAAATTTTTTTAGCTTAGATATAATAAAGGTATTTAGTCTATAAAGTAATATCCAGCTTTTTTGAGCGCTTAAATCCTTTTTTAATGGGAATTATATTTTATGAAAAATATTTTTTTTGCTTTATTGATACTGTTTATCTTAGAGCTTGTAGTCTTAATTCAGGTGGGATCGGCTATTGGTGCTTTAACCACGATTTCTTTAATGTTTATAGCCATGGTTATCGGTGCATTTTTAGTAAAATTACGTTTTGCTCAGATTGCTAAGCAAATTAGAGAAGAGCAACGCTTTGATCCTTCTTTAATCTGGATCCCTTTAGCTGGTTTTTTATTCATTTTCCCTGGCTTTATCTCCGATATCATTGCTCTTATCTTGCTTTTACCTCCAGTACATAAGCAAATTGGTAATGTTTATGTCAAAAAACATCCTCATAATTTTACATATGAAGAGCGTTTTTATTCTCAAAGTACAGAGAACAATTCTACTAAAGGCCGAGTTATAGATGGTTCTATAGATAAGGACCCTTCTGATGACAACGAGCAACAAAAGTAAGCTTAATATTTACCCTAAACGTGCAAATAACCTTTTAGGTTATTATTTGCTTTTAGTTTTAGTGTGTTTTGTTTGGGGTGGAACTCCTGCAAGTGGCAGAACTTTAGTTCAGCAGGTATCTCCGTTTTTAATTACAGGCATGCGTTTTGTCTGTGTCGGAGCAATCCTAGGCTTATGGCTTTATCTTGTTGATGGAAAAAAAGCTCTATATGTAAGCAAGCATAATCTGCTTATCTTAGTGTTTATGGCTATTTTAGGCATAGGCTTACACAATACTTTGTTGTTTACTGCTCTAACTATTACCACTGCAACAAATACAGCTTTAATTGAAAGTATAGGCCCTACAATTACCACTATTTTAGCTTTTTTATTTATAGGCGAGCGGTTAAGTGCTTTTGGTTGGCTTGGAATTTTTATTTCTTGTCTTGGTGCTGTATGTATTGTCTCTCAAGGTTCGTTATCTTTACTTTTAGCTTTAGATTTTAATGAAGGCGATATTTTAGTAGTAATTTCAGAATCTATGTGGTCAATATATGTGGTAGTAAGTTGGAAATTGACTAGAGATATTAAGGCCTCTCAAGTAACTGCATGGACTAGTATAATCGGTGGTCTTTTTTGCTTAATTTTAGGTGCTTTAAGTGGGTCTCTTTATTATGAAGATTTAACTTTTGAATCTTGGGTGTCTTTTATTTATTTAGTTGTAGCTTCAGGTATTTTTGCTTTTATTGCTTGGAATTATGCAGTCACAAAAGTGGGTGCAACAAAAGCCGGTGCTTTTGTTTACTTAGTACCACTTGCAGGAGCTGTGATAGGTGTTAGCCTTTTAGATGAAAATATTAGCTTAGGTCAAATTTTAGGTGGAGTAATCATTGTTTTAGGAATGCTGATTACGGTAAAAGCAAAATTAACTTTATCTTCAAATAAATAAAAATATTTTTGTAAAAAAATTCTTCAACTAAAGCTTTGTTATTGAATTTTAAGCAAATAAATATTTCAAAATTTTATGTAAAAACTCTTGAATCCATAAAAAATAATCCCCATTTACTAATTTGTTAAAAATCATTTTGTCATATCGCTAAAAAGGCGGTATTGACGGGGCGATAATCGGGCCCTATGCCGATTGCATGAGAAAAATAGCGGTTAGAAAATAAAAACCGTGGAGACACAAATGAAATTAGTTCCTTTGTATGATCGCGTTATCGTCAAACCTATCGAGGAAGAACAGAAGTCTGTTGGCGGTATTATTTTAGGTAATGCTGCAGAGAAATCCAGCCGTGCTAAGGTTATTGCTGTAGGTCAGGGCCGTCTTTTAGAGAATGGTTCTTTCGCCCCGATGAGTGTTAAAGAGGGTGATACTGTTATTTTCAATGAAGGCTATGGCGCTAAGAAAGTTAAGTTAGATGGCGAGGATGTCATCATTCTTTCTGAGACTGATATTTTTGCTGTTGAAGCCTAATCATTAAACCGATTTTTTTATTTAAGGAAGTATTTTAAAAATGTCCGCAAAACAGGTATTGTTCGGTAACGACGCCCGCATCAAGATGCTCGATGGCGTAAACATTTTAGCTAATGCTGTTAAGGTAACCTTAGGTCCTAAGGGTCGCAACGTAGTTTTAGATAAGAGCTATGGTGCTCCGCTCATCACCAAAGACGGTGTAACTGTTGCCAAAGAGATTGAGCTTGAAGGCAAGTTCGAGAATATGGGCGCTCAGATGGTTAAGGAAGTTGCTTCTAAGGCTAATGATGCTGCCGGTGATGGTAC